>NZ_JACAXD010000026.1:0-46490 GCF_013391485.1 Acinetobacter sp. SwsAc5 | reverse complement strand
CTAGACAAAATGACACCAAATGAGTTTTACTATGATCAGCTACCCCAACAAAACAAGGTGGCTTAACTAGAGCGGAATATCACTTATAAATACGCTTTTAGTTGTTCAAACAAGTGGGACCACCTCTCTCGCATTTGCGGGGTTTTTAATGCTGAATAAAAGGAAAACTTGATGGAATTGCCCAATATTATTCAACAATTTATTGGAAACAGCGTTTTAGAGCCAAATAAAATTGGTCAGTCGCCATCGGATGTTTATTCTTTTAATCGAAATAATGAAACTTTTTTTCTTAAGCGATCTAGCACTTTATATACAGAGACCACATACAGTGTCTCTCGCGAAGCGAAAATGTTGAGTTGGCTCTCTGAGAAATTAAAGGTGCCTGAACTCATCATGACTTTTCAGGATGAGCAGTTTGAATTAATGATCACTAAAGCGATCAATGCAAAACCAATTTCAGCGCTTTTTTTAACAGACCAAGAATTGCTTGCTATCTATAAGGAGGCACTCAATCTGTTAAATTCAGTTGCTATTATTGATTGTCCATTTATTTCAAACATTGATCATCGGTTAAAAGAGTCAAAATTTTTTATTGATAACCAACTCCTTGACGATATAGATCAAGATGATTTTGACGCTGAATTATGGGGAGACCATAGAACTTACCTAAGTCTATGGAATGAGTTAACTGAGACTCGTGTTGAAGAAAGATTGGTTTTTTCTCATGGCGATATCACGGATAGTAATATTTTTATAGATAAATTCAATGAAATTTACTTTTTAGATCTTGGCCGTGCTGGGTTAGCTGATGAATTTGTAGATATATCCTTTGTTGAACGTTGCCTAAGAGAGGATGCCTCGGAGGAAACTGCTAAAATATTTTTAAAGCATTTAAAAAATGATAGACCTGACAAAAGGAATTATTTTTTAAAACTTGATGAATTGAATTGATTCTAAGCATTATCTAAAAATACTTAATTGTCTTTTAACGTCGCTAAATTTTAAATAAATAAGTGAAGAGTGTTAGTGGAGCCACTGATTTAAAGTTGGCAGAGTAAAACTTGAAGTGCGACATAAACCACCTAATTAATTTAAAGGGTTTATGGAGTATATAAAATTGTCATACCATCATCTTAACTTTGAAGATCGTACTGCATTAATGCTTGAGTCAAGAAAAGAAGGCTTTTCAGCCAGAAAATTTGCTGAACTCATTAAAAGACATCCTAGTACGATCTATCGTGAGCTTAAAAGAAATAGCATCAATGACGTTTATCAAGCTCAATATGCTTCTGATAACACTTTTGCTAGACGTAGACGTGGTCACAGAAAACTCAAAATCGATTCAATCCTCTGGAAATTTATTGTTGAAGCGATCCGTTGTTTATGGTCTCCTCAGCAAATAGCAAAGCGTTTAAAGACATTTCCTGATTTGGATCAAACAATGAATGTAAGCCATACAACGATTTATTCAACGATACGAGCATTACCCAAGGGTGAGTTGAAAAAAGACTTATTATCCTGTCTACGTCATGAAAATAAAAAGCGAAAAGCTAACGGTGAACCTAAAAAAGATTCTATATTACAGGATATTAAAACTATTCATGAGCGCCCAGCCGAAGTTCAAGAAAGAAAAATACCGGGTCATTGGGAAGCTGATTTAATTAAAGGTAAAGACAATAAAAGTTCGATAGCAACACTTATTGAACGAAATACACGGCTCTGTATCTTGGCAACATTACCTGATGCAAAGGCAGAATCAGTGCGCAAGGCTTTAACTGAAGCTCTGAAATATTTACCTGCAGAACTGCGTAAAACGTTGACCTATGACCGTGGACGTGAGATGTCAGAACATAAAATACTCGAAGAAGATTTAGGCATAGATGTATATTTCTGTGACCCACATTCACCCTGGCAAAAAGGCACATGCGAAAATATGAATGGTTTAATTAGGCAATATTTACCTAAAGGGATTGATTTAAATCAGGCAGATCAGCATTATTTAAATCAAGTTGCCATGTCACTGAATACTCGTCCTAGAAAGGCGTTAGATTGGCTTACACCATTAGAGAAATTTGCTCAGCTTGTTGATTATCATATGGCTTTTGAAACTGTCGCACCTCATGTTTGAATTCGCCCCATATTTTTGCTACAGTGAACCAAATTAAGATCATCTATTTACTAGGCCTCGCATTTGCGGGGTTTTTAATGCTGAATAAAAGGAAAACTTGATGGAATTGCCCAATATTATGCACCCGGTCGCGAAGCTGAGCACCGCATTAGCCGCTGCATTGATGCTGAGCGGGTGCATGCCCGGTGAAATCCGCCCGACGATTGGCCAGCAAATGGAAACTGGCGACCAACGGTTTGGCGATCTGGTTTTCCGCCAGCTCGCACCGAATGTCTGGCAGCACACTTCCTATCTCGACATGCCGGGTTTCGGGGCAGTCGCTTCCAACGGTTTGATCGTCAGGGATGGCGGCCGCGTGCTGGTGGTCGATACCGCCTGGACCGATGACCAGACCGCCCAGATCCTCAACTGGATCAAGCAGGAGATCAACCTGCCGGTCGCGCTGGCGGTGGTGACTCACGCGCATCAGGACAAGATGGGCGGTATGGACGCGCTGCATGCGGCGGGGATTGCGACTTATGCCAATGCGTTGTCGAACCAGCTTGCCCCGCAAGAGGGGATGGTTGCGGCGCAACACAGCCTGACTTTCGCCGCCAATGGCTGGGTCGAACCAGCAACCGCGCCCAACTTTGGCCCGCTCAAGGTATTTTACCCCGGCCCCGGCCACACCAGTGACAATATCACCGTTGGGATCGACGGCACCGACATCGCTTTTGGTGGCTGCCTGATCAAGGACAGCAAGGCCAAGTCGCTCGGCAATCTCGGTGATGCCGACACTGAGCACTACGCCGCGTCAGCGCGCGCGTTTGGTGCGGCGTTCCCCAAGGCCAGCATGATCGTGATGAGCCATTCCGCCCCCGATAGCCGCGCCGCAATCACTCATACGGCCCGCATGGCCGACAAGCTGCGCTGAGCCATGGCTGACCACGTCACCCCCAATCTGCCATCGCGCGATTTCGATGTGACAGAGGCGTTTTATGCGAAGCTGGGCTTTGCGACGAGTTGGAAGGATCGCGGCTGGATGATCCTGCAGCGCGGCGGTTTGCAGCTCGAATTCTTCCCCTATCCTGACCTCGACCCAGCTACGAGCTCGTTCGGCTGTTGCCTGCGGTTGGATGATCTCGATGCCATGGTGGCATTGGTGAACGCGGCGGGAGCCGAGGAAAAAAGCACCGGCTGGCCGCGCTTCAAAGCTCCGCAACTGGAGGCGAGCGGCCTGAGGATCGGCTACCTGATCGATCCCGACTGCACGCTGGTGCGGCTGATCCAGAACCCCGACTGACCGCATGCCCGCGAAAATCAAGATTTGCGGGATCAGCACACCCGAGGCGCTCGATGCGACCATCGCGGCGCGGGCGGACTATGCCGGGTTGGTGTTCTATCCAGCGTCGCCCCGTGCGGTTACGTCGAATGTCGCGGGCGCTTTGACATCGCGCGCAGCTGGCCAGATCGCCATGGTCGGTTTGTTCGTCGATGCGGATGATGCTGTCATCGCCGACGCACTGGTGGCAGCCAAGCTGAACGCGCTGCAGCTGCACGGTTCGGAATCGCCCGAACGCGTGGCCCAGTTGCGCGCGCGGTTTGGCAAGCCGGTGTGGAAGGCGCTGCCCGTCGCCAGCGCCAGCGATGTCGCACGCGCCGCAGCCTATGCCGGGGCGGCGGACTTGATCTTGTTCGACGCCAAGACCCCCAAAGGCGCGCTGCCCGGCGGCATGGGGTTGGCGTTCGACTGGTCGCTGCTGGCCGGATATCGCGGTGCCTTGCCGTGGGGGCTGGCAGGCGGGCTAAATCCGACGAATGTTGCCGAGGCGATTGCGCGCACCGGAGCGCCGCTGGTCGATACCTCCAGCGGCGTCGAAAGCGCGCCGGGCGTCAAGGATACCGACAAGATTACCAATTTCGCCTTTGCGGTGCGCTTGGCCTAAATCGCGTCGATCAATAGGCGTCGTTCAGCGCAAAGATCGGCTTGCGGGTGCGCCACTGCCCTCGGGTGAAGTCGGGAAAATCTAACGTGCGATTGCCCTCAGCAATCGATTGTTCCGACAGAGGCGTGATCGCGCTCCAGGCCAGCGCGTCGTAAATGTCGATTGGCATCGGGGCCTTGGCCTTCAGCGCCTCGACAAAAGCGTGGATCACGAACCAGTCCATCCCGCCATGCCCGGCCCCTGCCGCCAGATCGGCGTAGCGTTTCCATAGCGGGTGATCGTATTTCGCAAACCAGCCCTCGGCAGGCTCCCAGCGGTGCGGCTGTGGGCTCTTGCCCTCCAGATAGATCGACTTGTTGACGTCCATCCACAGCCCCTCGGTGCCTTGCACCCGAAAGCCGAGAGAATAGGGGCGCGGCAGCGAGGTGTCGTGGCACAGCATGATCGTTTCACCATTAGTGCAGCCGATCATGGTGTTGACCACATCACCCAGTGCGAATTTCACCTCGGCGTTGGGATGATCGGCAGAGCCGTTCTTGACGACATAATCATGCAGCCCGCGCGCCTTACAGCCGAAGCCGCCAGCGCCCGCTTCGCCCGGCAACGCGACCTTCAGGGTGCGGGTCTGCGGCGGGTAGCACACGCCGGCATCGGCGCAGCCCTGGTACTTCACGGTCAGGGTGGTCGCGCTCGCGCCGGCCGCGGGCGTGCCGGTGAGGGTGCCGAGCAATTCCTTGCGGTAGGTTTCGACGTCGCCGAAGAATTCGTCGCGGTAGGCCTTGCCCTTCGGCAGCGCCATGGTCGCGCCGGTGAAGGCGGCATCGGCCTTGACCGAGGTGCGGTGCCGGTACAGGTAATAGCCGTCGGCGATCCGCCAGCGCACCTCGATGCGGTCCGGCGCGGTGGCCTGCGCGGACAGGACGAAGACCTCGTCGACCGGCGGCAGTTCGAAGTCCTGGGCGACGGCCGAGGTCGCGGGCAGCGCAAGCAGCAGGGCGAGCCCGGCCAGCCAGCGGCGCAGGCGGATCGTGGATGCGGTCATTGGCTCAGTTTACCGGTCGGCTCTCGGCGGCCAGCCATTGCAGGTATTCGGGCAGGCCGGACGCGGCTTCGACCGCGAGCAGCTCCGGGAGTTCGTAGGGATGCAGTTGGCGCAGGCGTTCCTGCAGGGCGGGGTAGGCCTCGGCACTGGTCTTGACCAGCAGCAGGACCTCGGCCGCGGCCTCGACCTTGCGTTGCCAGCGATAGACCGAACGCAGGCCGGGCAGGAGGTTGACGCAGGCGGCCAGGCGCTCGGCCACCAGCGCGGTGGCGATGCGCTCGGCGCTGTCGGCGTCGGGACAGGTGCAGAAGCAGATCAGGGCGCTCACCGGCATAGGGTAGCGGCTGCCCCGATCCGGCGGGCCTGGCGGACATCCGCGTGCGGCCCTTGAAAGTCGGCGGGCCCGCCCCATCTCGGTGGCATGCCGGGTTCGCCCGGTTCTGTTGTCCGCGGTTTGGCACTCGCTTCGCGCGACTGCTAAAATCGCCGGGTTTTTCCACGTCAATCAACCATTTACCGAGGTTGCCATGTCCAATATCAAGCCGCTGCACGACCGCGTGGTCATCAAGCGCATGGAAGAAGAGAAGCTGTCCGCCGGCGGGATCGTGATCCCGGATTCGGCCACCGAGAAGCCGATCAAGGGCGAAGTCGTCGCCGTCGGCACCGGCAAGGTGCTGGACAACGGCCAGGTCCGCGCGCCGCAGGTCAAGGTCGGCGACAAGGTGCTGTTCGGCAAGTACAGCGGCACCGAAGTGAAGCTGGACGGCGTCGAGCTGCTGGTGGTGAAGGAAGACGACCTGTTCGCGATCCTCGGCTGATCGCGCGTCGCTCCCACACATTTCTCATCCGAATAATTTTTCGAGGTAATTCGCAATGGCTGCCAAGGACATTCGTTTCGGCGAAGACGCGCGCTCCAAGATGGTGCGCGGCGTCAACGTGCTCGCCAACGCCGTGAAGGCGACCCTCGGCCCGAAGGGCCGCAACGTCGTGCTGCAGAAGAGCTACGGCGCGCCGACCATCACCAAGGACGGCGTCTCCGTCGCCAAGGAAATCGAACTGGCTGACGCGTTCGAGAACATGGGCGCGCAGATGGTGAAGGAAGTCGCTTCCAAGACCTCCGACAACGCCGGCGACGGCACCACCACCGCCACCGTGCTGGCGCAGGCGTTCATCCGCGAGGGCATGAAGGCGGTCGCCGCCGGCATGAACCCGATGGACCTGAAGCGCGGCATCGACCAGGCGGTGAAGGCCGCGGTCGGCGAACTGAAGTCGCTGTCCAAGCCGTCGTCGACCAGCAAGGAAATCGCCCAGGTCGGCGCGATCTCCGCGAACTCGGATGCCAACATCGGCGACCTGATCGCGCAGGCGATGGACAAGGTCGGCAAGGAAGGCGTGATCACGGTCGAGGAAGGCAGCGGCCTGGACAACGAACTCGACGTGGTCGAGGGCATGCAGTTCGACCGCGGCTACCTGAGCCCGTACTTCGTCAACAACCAGCAGTCGATGTCGGCCGACCTGGATGATCCCTTCATCCTGCTGTACGACAAGAAGATCTCCAACGTGCGCGACCTGCTGCCCGTCCTCGAGGGCGTGGCCAAGGCCGGCAAGCCGCTGCTGATCGTGGCGGAGGAAGTCGAAGGCGAAGCGCTGGCGACCCTGGTGGTCAACACCATCCGCGGCATCGTCAAGGTCTGCGCGGTGAAGGCCCCGGGCTTCGGCGACCGTCGCAAGGCGATGCTGGAAGACATGGCGATCCTGACCGGCGGCGTGGTGATTTCCGAGGAAGTCGGCCTGTCGCTGGAGAAGGCCACCATCAAGGACCTCGGCCGCGCCAAGAAGATCCAGGTGTCGAAGGAAAACACCACCATCATCGATGGCGCCGGCGAAGGCGCGGGCATCGAGGCGCGCATCAAGCAGATCAAGGCGCAGATCGAGGAGACCTCCTCCGACTACGACCGCGAGAAGCTGCAGGAGCGCGTGGCCAAGCTGGCCGGCGGCGTTGCGGTGATCAAGGTCGGTGCCGCCACCGAAGTCGAGATGAAGGAAAAGAAGGCGCGCGTCGAAGACGCCCTGCACGCGACCCGTGCGGCCGTCGAGGAAGGCATCGTCCCGGGCGGCGGCGTCGCCCTGATCCGTGCCAAGGCGGCGATCGCCGGCATCAAGGGCGTGAACGAAGACCAGAACCACGGCATCCAGATCGCCCTGCGCGCGATGGAAGCCCCGCTGCGCGAGATCGTGACCAATGCCGGCGATGAGCCGTCGGTCATCCTCAACCGCGTGGTCGAAGGTTCGGGTGCGTTCGGCTACAACGCCGCCAACGGCGAGTTCGGCGACATGATCGAGTTCGGCATCCTGGACCCGACCAAGGTCACCCGCACCGCGCTGCAGAACGCCGCGTCGATCGCGGGCCTGATGATCACCACCGAAGCGATGGTGGCCGAGGCCCCGAAGAAGGACGAGCCGGCGATGCCGGCCGGCGGCGGCATGGGCGGCATGGGCGGCATGGATTTCTAAGCCCCGCGATCCATCAAGCAAGACCACAAAGCCCGGCCTCGTGCCGGGCTTTGTGCGTTCTGGCGTCCGAGGCGGGAGACTTCCTACCCGCCCCGCGGCAATGTCTGACGCGAAGATCAGAAAACGCCGATATGAACGCGTGCTCGCGGGCGCAACCCTGAGCAGCCGTCCCTGCAACGGAGCGCTGCGTGCCGCGCCTGACCGCACCCCGGCGGCAGGCCGAGGTGTGCGCGCCACTGCCGGCCGCCCACGCCGCTGCGCGTTACGCGCGCCACCTGCCCGAGCGCACGCTGCTGTACGCGCTAGTGCAGGCGCACTACCCGGACTTCATCGCGCGTCTTGAGGCCGAAGACCGCCCGCTGCCCGAGTATGTGCGCGAGGAGTTCGAGACCTACCTGCGCTGCGGCGTGCTCGAGCACGGCTTCCTGCGCGTGGTCTGCGAGCACTGTCGTGCCGAGAGGCTGGTGGCGTATTCCTGCAAGAAGCGCGGGCTGTGCCCGAGCTGCGGCGCACGGCGCATGGCCGAGTCGGCGCGGCATCTGGTGGACGAGGTGTTCGGCCCGCGGCCGGTGCGGCAATGGGTGCTGAGTTTCCCGTACCCGTTGCGCTTCCTGTTCGCCAGCAAGCCTGAGGCGATCGGCCCGGTGCTGGGCATCGTGCATCGTGTGATCGCCGGTTGGCTTGCCGATCAGGCCGGCGTGCCGCGGGATACGGCGCAATGCGGCGTGGTGACCCTGATCCAGCGCTTCGGCAGCGCGCTGAATCTCAACATCCACTTCCACATGCTGTGGCTCGACGGCGTGTACGAGGACACCACCGAGCGTCCGCAGCGCAAGCCGCGCCTGCACCGCACCCGTGCGCCCACATCGGCGCAACTGACGGAACTGGCCAACACCATCGCGCATCGCGTGTGCCGGCACCTGTCGCGCCGCGGCTGGCTCGAAGGCGAAGACGAATCCGTGTTCCTGTCCGACAGCGCGGGTAGCGACGACGGCATGGATGGGCTGCGGATGAGTTCGATGACCTACCGCATCGCCACCGGTCGCGACGCTGGCCGCAAGGTCGTCACGCTGCAAACGCTGCCTGGCGACGCCGGTCCGCTGGAGGGCGACGCCGGCAAGGTCGGCGGCTTCTCGCTGCATGCCGGCGTGGCCGCGGAAGCACACGAAAGCCACAAGCTCGAAAAGCTGTGCCGCTACATCACGCGCCCGGCGATCAGCGAGCAGCGGCTATCGATCTCGCCACAGGGCAGGGTGCGTTACCAGCTCAAGACGCCGTGGCGCAATGGCACCACGCATGTCGAATGGGATGCGGTGGACTTCATCGCCAAGCTGGCGGCACTGGTCCCGCCGCCACGCGCGCATCTCACCCGCTTCCACGGCGTATTCGCCCCGAATGCAAACCTGCGCGCGCAGCTGACGCCCTCGGGGCGCGGCAGGCGGCCTGCGGGCGATGCGGCGCCAGTGGACGTCAGCGCCCACGACGAGCCGCGCAGCCCCGAGCAGAAGCGCCGTGCGATGAGCTGGGCGCAACGGCTCAAGCGGGTCTTTTCCATCGACATCACCACCTGCGCCCACTGCGGCGGCGCGGTGCGGATCGTCGCCAGCATCGAAGACCCCAAGGCCATTCGCGCCATCCTCGCCCACTTCGAGAAACACGGCGCGCTGGAGCAAGCGCACTACCGGCCCGCAGCGCGCGCCCCGCCGCCCGCCGCGTGATGAGGCGCCGGCCACACAGCCGGCAGCCAAGCCAGAGTCCGATCCGATGCGGCCACGACCCCGCAGGGCTGCGCTCGGCCCTGTGCCGGGATTCGGTGAGAAATGGCTACGCACTGAGCCGCTGCGTGGCCCCGCGATGTCGAAAACCCACGCATGAACCCCCGATCTGTGCCCGATCTGTGCCCAAAGCGGCGCTTGCGCGGCCGCTTCCTACCCGCCAGACTCGCCAAAAAGGGCGGTTGAACTTCCTATACCCATATCCCACTTTAGGTTTGGCAGCACCTTTTCAATCAGGTGGTTGTTTACACCAATCCAGCTATTGGCCAATTGAATATTGGTTTCGTCTACTTTTTTTGATTTTTTAAACAGCTTGGTAAAACCGAGTGCCAAAACAGGGGGACCATGTAAAAACGTGCTTCCTGTAATGACTGAACCAACTGTGAGTCCTTTACTGACTTTTTGCAATAAGGATGCTTTTTTATGAGCAGTAGACATAAATCTAACCTTGAGTGTAGAGATTTAAAAAAATGTTCCAACTATAAACAACGGAAATTGAAATACAATTGTATATTTGAAGATGTTGACATTTTTTATGGATTTACCCATTTTCTGCAATTTTAATCCACTTTATCATAAGTGAAGCATTGGTATTTGGTGTATAAAGTTCTTAAAAACTTTTATTGAAACATATATCTCATGTTTTTAGAAATCCGATAAATTGAAAACAATGGAGGGCAGAGTAAAACTTGAAGTGCGACATAAACCACCTAATTAATTTAAAGGGTTTATGGAGTATATAAAATTGTCATACCATCATCTTAACTTTGAAGATCGTACTGCATTAATGCTTGAGTCAAGAAAAGAAGGCTTTTCAGCCAGAAAATTTGCTGAACTCATTAAAAGACATCCTAGTACGATCTATCGTGAGCTTAAAAGAAATAGCATCAATGACGTTTATCAAGCTCAATATGCTTCTGATAACACTTTTGCTAGACGTAGACGTGGTCACAGAAAACTCAAAATCGATTCAATCCTCTGGAAATTTATTGTTGAAGCGATCCGTTGTTTATGGTCTCCTCAGCAAATAGCAAAGCGTTTAAAGACATTTCCTGATTTGGATCAAACAATGAATGTAAGCCATACAACGATTTATTCAACGATACGAGCATTACCCAAGGGTGAGTTGAAAAAAGACTTATTATCCTGTCTACGTCATGAAAATAAAAAGCGAAAAGCTAACGGTGAACCTAAAAAAGATTCTATATTACAGGATATTAAAACTATTCATGAGCGCCCAGCCGAAGTTCAAGAAAGAAAAATACCGGGTCATTGGGAAGCTGATTTAATTAAAGGTAAAGACAATAAAAGTTCGATAGCAACACTTATTGAACGAAATACACGGCTCTGTATCTTGGCAACATTACCTGATGCAAAGGCAGAATCAGTGCGCAAGGCTTTAACTGAAGCTCTGAAATATTTACCTGCAGAACTGCGTAAAACGTTGACCTATGACCGTGGACGTGAGATGTCAGAACATAAAATACTCGAAGAAGATTTAGGCATAGATGTATATTTCTGTGACCCACATTCACCCTGGCAAAAAGGCACATGCGAAAATATGAATGGTTTAATTAGGCAATATTTACCTAAAGGGATTGATTTAAATCAGGCAGATCAGCATTATTTAAATCAAGTTGCCATGTCACTGAATACTCGTCCTAGAAAGGCGTTAGATTGGCTTACACCATTAGAGAAATTTGCTCAGCTTGTTGATTATCATATGGCTTTTGAAACTGTCGCACCTCATGTTTGAATTCGCCGTTTTATATCACCAATAAATCTAAATTTTGGTTTTTAAAATGAACTTATTTAAAATATCTAAAACTGTTTATTAGCTTAACTTGTGATTTAAGTTTTTATGAATATAAAATTGTTAATTTATTAGCTTTACAAGTTTATTTAAATTTCATCGTGCAACATTTTTAACCGATTTTATTATCGATGGTATTTTTTTGTCTGCTTTTCTTTTCCTAGTCTTTTATCTATCTGTCAGCCATATAGTATTTTATTAAATTCTTATGGGAAATGACGAATGTTAAATTATCTTAAGAGCTTTAATAATATCAATACTTATTTGATTTTATCGATAATTCTGCTGTTAATCATAATATCTCTAGATTATTTCTAAACTGAATGAATGTTTATAATGAGTGATTCATATTGCTATTGAAATCGCCTTCTCACTTTGAAAGAAGGCGAGGATGAGGGACTTTTATGTTGAATTATCATTTTAAAAATGCCTTATAAAAGAAGCTTAATGTGTTTTCTTATATAGGTTTAAACATAATTGTTGTATATCTTAAATCCAATTGATCTTAAAATTTTCCTTTATTTTTTGTTATGAGTGCGAGAAAATTGTCAAAAAGGTCAATCAGACTGGGCGTTAATTTGTTTTGCATACTTTTTCCTATATCGAATTAAAGTCATATAACTAACACCATAATCTTTAGCTATTTGAGTGAAAGGGTATGAATCGTCCTTATTTTTAAGGGTATGAATTAACTCTTTTAGTTTTTCTTCTGTAATCGCAGGCGATCTTCCCTTGTATTTACCTTTCTTTTTTTTAGCTAATTTAATTCCCTCTGCTTGATTCTCACTAATAATACCCCTTTCAAGTTCAGCTACAGCGCCTAATACATGGAGTTGAAACTTATCGAACTTGTCATCTGAATTGGGGGTAAAGTTCAGGTTATTTTTGACAATATGAACAGACACTCCTTTTTTATTTAGCTTTTGAACAATGGTTACAAGGTCAATCAAGCTACGTGCCAATCTAAAAACATCATGAGCGTACACAATGTCCCCACTACGGACATAATCGAACATTTCCTGAAGTGCAGGGCGTTTGGCAGTCTTTCCGCTAAAATGATCAATAAAAGTTTTATCTAGCTCAAAGGGTAGATCATGGAGCTGTCTTTCAGGGTTTTGGTCTTTAGTGGATACACGGATATACCCCACTCTTTGAAAGGGTGTGTTTTTAATTTGATCTTCAATATCTAAATTTTCTTTTTCCATAACCAGTATAACAAAATTAGATAACCTCAATGTTATATCACATTAGATTAACAAAACAACCCTATTGTTATAGGGTTTTTAGGGTGTATTATTATATAACAATAGGGTATACCCTATTGTTATATATCTTCAGGTATAAGGAAAAATAACGATGATTAATTTTAATGATCTAAGCGAATCTGAATTATTAAGGATTGCACAGACTGGCATATCAAACCGTATAGGATTGCGTACTTCAGGACATTTGCCTGAAGATGATAGACAGGCTCTTTCAATGGAGCTTCAGGGCTTGTACGAGCAAGATAGAGAACAGTTGATACAATCAATCAAGAAACATAGTGAAGCCTATAAAAGCGAGCAGAGTAATCAGGAATGAAAATTTTTTGCTGAAGCTAATTATAAGTCTAGTCGTGATTTATGGTTGCTTGGGCGTAGTGTTTGTTTCAGAGAACTTATCAGATAACACTGTAGGCATTATTGGATTTTGTGGACTGATATTACTACCTACAGTTTATAAGTTTGTTGGAACATTCTTTAAGGCACAATGAAAGGGTGATCAATGGACAACCAATACAAACTAAGTGACGAAGAACATAGCCTTGTATTTGAGAAAATTAAAGCTGATTTTCTGAATAACTCACTGTCTATAGTCAGCCCTAAAGTCGTCATTACTGGCGGTCAGCCTGCATCGGGTAAAGGCAAGTTGGCAAGAGATTCTATAGATCAGTTCAAAGATAAAGGCGGGAGTGTAATTATTGACCCCGATCAATTAAGAGCCTATCACCCCAAGTATAATGAACTGCAAAAATTGGATGATAAAACATCTTCAGGATTCACCCACCATGATGCTAAAAAGTGGAGTTTAGAATTAATTGAAGAAGCTATAAGCCATAAGAAAAATATTGTTCTTGACCAAACAAGTGCAGATTTTCAAACCTTAAAAAATACAGTTCAAAATTTCAGAGATAAAGGCTACAAAGACGTTGAATTAAAAATAATGGCTGTGCCTGAAATTACATCACGACAAGGTATATACCATCGTTATGAAATGGAAAAGGCGCTGTATGAAACTGGGCGTTTCGTCAATATTGATATTCATAGTGAAATTTATCACAAGCTAGAAAACACAATAGAACAGTTAAAAGATGAACCCATAGTAGACAAGCTAACCGTTTATGACCGTCACTATAACGCTATTGAACAAAAGGACTTTAAAGCTGAAAGGGAAAGACCATTTTCAGATCAGGAGCGCCAACAGCATGAATATAAATGGTTCAAAGTAATAGAAGCAATGCAAACACGCTTTGCCCCATATACAGAGGTTGAGATTGTAAAGGGGCTTCAGGAAAGTGACAGACTTAAATTGAATAATCAAAAACTGGTTAGTGAAGTGACCCAAGTTGATGAAAGTACAGGTGAGAAAATGGACGTAAAAATAGTCAGTAACTTAACTAGCAACTTACTTGTTGCCAAAGATGATTTTGAAAAACAAGATGGTTATTTATCTAAAAATATCAAAGTTGATGGCGAGGACAATTTAGTTATGTTCCGTCAAAATCGAGATCATCTTGAGTTAATCAATGTTACTAAAAATGAAATGATGCTCGATAAGCCGATCGGTAATCATGATTCAAAACAACCTGAATCTACGGCATTACAGGTTTATATGGAGGTTAAAGAAAAGTTAAATAACCTTGAAAATAAAATTTTAATGAAAGTAGATGAACAGCTATCAAATAAACCTAAAGCGCCTGAAGTGAAAGGAGATAGTAAGGCTGAAGTATCTCAATTTCAAAGCAAAGCCCCAGAGCTAGATAAACACCAAATCATTAAAGAAGTCCGAATACAGCTAAAGCAAGAGGGGAAATTGGGTGCTGATTTTGCTAAGTCAGCTAATGGGCTATCCGTTGCTCATGGTGACTATATCAAGCTCAATGAAGCATACAGTCAAAAAGATGGTTTATTTAAAACCACTAATTTACCTAAAGACGCTGAAATTAAAATCACAGGTCACACAACTAAAAAAGGTGAAACCTATGCAACAGGCGTTCATAACAATTCAAATGTAGAGTTAAAAATCAGAAGTGTTGAAGCCCGCTATGGTGATCAATATGTGAAACGCTATGAAACCAATCCTGAAGTAAAACAGGCTGTAGATCAGAGAGTGATAGCACAGCAAACAACATTTAAATCTTTATCTGCTTCAAGGGTACAGGAGTTAAGCCAGTCAAGCCCAAAGCAGGATAAGCCCACTTCAGGCATGAAATTTTAATATTTCTTTCGCCAGTCATAGGGGTTAATCGGGTTAGGACTTTTCCATAACCCGATTTTTTTTGATCGAGCATTATTCTCTAAATCTATGTATGTTCTATCAGGAAGATTGTAGCGATAAGCCCAAGCGTAGCCACTGGCGACCATTGCTTTATTCACATTTAATTTATTCAAGTACAGCTCACCAAGAAACCTACCATTGTTATCAGTTCCATGCTCTTTAACGAGTACCGTTTTGTTTAAGACCATAGACATTAAATATTGTTTCGATTGTTGACCATAAGGCTGTGTAGGCGAATTTTTAGCATTATTGGCAACTTCAGGGGCATCTATGAATGACAGTCTAACCCGCCATTTAGTGTTGTTTGGTTTTGTGATACTCACAGTATCACCGTCTAAAACGTAAGTGACTTTGCCGTAATAATCAGCGTGACAGTATGCTGAAAACAAAAAAAGGGTAATACAAAAAAGCTTATTCATTTTGGTTCACCATAAAACCGTTTTAGCACGTATGGACTTGCAACTTCATTGCTTGGTCCATACGTGCTAAAACTCTTACTGTGAAAAATCATATCCCGATGCTTGGTCAAAACTGCAAGTATGCAGTCTTAACCAGGCATCTACTTTATTGAATGATTTAAGTGGGTTATGAGTGCGAGGAAATTGTCAAAAAGGTCAATCAGTAGTTTGGATTCTTTTGGCGTAAAATCTTCAATTCTTCTTTGCTAATCGCTTCGTTATTAACGATCTTGCTTTCAATTGAGTTGATTTTATCGTTTGAATTTACAGCCTTGATATAGTCAAGATCGGCTTGACTAAGCTCAGGCATAATTTCACTGGCTTGATAAATCACTACAGGTTCTTTGACTGATTCAGATTGGATCTCTTTTACTACTTTTTTAGCTTCAGGCGCTTTTGAAGTTGTTTGTGTAGTTGTGACTGGCTTTGTTGCACAAAGATTTCATAACTATATGATTTTAAAAGTTTTGATTATTTTTTGATCCAAAATTAAATTTATTTAAATCAGATGCTTACATATTTATGCAACAAAGCCGTTGTGACTGTATTAATTAAAGGGCTTTCAGGTACTTTAGAAACAGATACAGTTTTTCCGTCTTTTTTAACCTCTATTTCGCCTTTTTTAGTGGTCAGTGATGTATGACTAGCCTCTATAGCAACTGGCGTTTCTGTGCCATTCTGTGCTGTTTCAGCGTATGTATTGAAAGCGATTAAGGCTAATACAGGGATTATGATTTTTTTCATAGATAATCCTAAAATTTAGACAAAAAAAAGCTAACAACCTGAATTGTTAGCTTGTGATGAAATTAGTTACCAAACCACGATTTAAAGCTTTGCGTACTGGTCACACCGCTTGAAGCATTGTTAGATGCAAGGTTAGTTTGAACAGCCGACAATTTAGCACCAATCGAGTTGATATAACCTTGTTCAATAGCAATGGCATTTGCTAAGTCTTGGGCTTCTTTAATATTGCGGGTCGAGTTAATTTTGTTCTTCAGTGTGGTTAAGTTTGCTACATGCTCATTTAAAGCATTATAGGAAGCATCACTGAAAGCAAAGCCAGTCTTAACCGTGTTGTAATTTCGCTTGTATTGATCATTGCCTAGCAATTGATTCATACCATCTGAACCAATGGTAGTAAGCACTTTGTCATAAGCCTTTTGAGCATTACCAAATGAGCCAGTCTTTTGATTGGCTACTACGTCTTGCCAAGAGCCTGAAACAACGTCTTGCACATTCTTAACGCCTGAAGTTCCGATACCAGTATTACCAGTCGTACTTTCATATTGTTTCTTCATGATCTCGTATTGCTGTTGCATTTGAACCAATTGCTTGACCATATTTGCAACGGCTGTCGGGTCGAATACAACGTCCCAAGCGTTTGCTGTGTTGGCAGTAAAGGCTAAAGCAAAAGCTACAGCCGACATTTTTATTTTATTCATTTTCATGATTTCACCCTTTCGTTAAATTCGTGTACCCACTGGGAGTAGGTCAAGTTTTCATCTTTACTCAATATTTCCTCAAGAATATTGTGTCTTAACTCATTGCCTGAAAGTATTGGGATAATTTCAGACATATTGCTTAAATCTAATTTGCTAATAACTGAATCATGCGAGTTTTTAATCATAAATTGGCGTAAATAAGGCGGTGTATTCACAACCCAATCAAATTCTGCTTGAGTACAGCCTAAGCCATTATTTTTCTCATTACCCATATATGTAGCGACATTCGCTTTATCATTCGGCAATAGAATTGATGTTTTAAACTGCCCGATCAGATCGTCATCTCTTGTAATGACTTCAGGCGTTGGCGTAACAAAGATCATCATACCGTTACGTCTACGGTACGTGGTTAGCATGATTTTAAGCCATGCTAAGTTAATCGGATTGCTGATATATCTTTGACCTTCTTCGACAACAACAATAAAGGGCTTGCCCTCAGACATGGATATATCAATTTGATGGAAGATATACATAGACATAGCGCCTAACACCACATCATTATCAATGACATTTTTCATTTCATAGCCGAAAATTCGAGCGCCATCAATTGAGAAATTGTCACTTTCATTGTCAAAAATATTGGCATAAACCCCATCATTAACCCATTTTGACATGCGTTCAGCCATGTTGTTATCTTCAGCCATACCAAACAAGCCAATAAAGTTTCTAAGCCGTCTAAGGTGCTTTTCATAGCTATAAACAGCATCTACAACGTCTTTGATCTTGTTTTCTTCAGCAGTGCTTAAAGGCTTTGGATTACCATTATCGTTGTAGTCTTGAGCCATAAAAGAAAATAGATTTCTTAGAAACAAACGGTTTTGTTCCGTGTCATCTAACTGCAATGGATTCCAACCAGTTTTAACCATTTCACTTAAAACAGTATGTCGCCCGCCCATGCTTTTAATCCAAACTGAAGCTGAATATTCAAAATCAAAATGAAAAATATAAGGCTTAAACTTATCTGAAGCAGTCAAAAGCGTATTAATTACAGTAGTCTTACCGCCACCAGTACCAGTCGTGATACGAGTATGACCTACATCATGTTCATGGAAATTGAAGTAGTAAGGCGTATTACTTGTCGTTTTAAGCTGAATGACATTCTCACCCCAATGGTTGCCATCTTTTTTGCCAGTAGAACTATTGTGCATACTGGCAAAGCCCGCAAAGTTAGTCGTGTTAATAGTTGCGGGTCTTTGGAGTAAGTGATAGTTGCCAATCAACATAGAGTAAAAAGTAGGTTCAGAAATTAAATCTTCTTTTTTAGGTATCATGTGATTGCGCTGAAATGCCCCGCTAGTTTTCTGCATTGCTTCTTTAAATTCAGATGGGGTCTTAGAGGTAACTAAAACATTTAATGAATAAATGCCGTTTAAGATACGCCCTGAAGCTAAGTCATCAATGGCAACATTAATCGCTTCAATTTGAGATTCTGACTTGTCTTGAGCATTTTTTAATTGGTTCTGACGAGTTGTACTCATGCTGATAGATTTACGTCTGTCCATCATCATGAAAGTTTGAGAAATAATTAAAGGATGATCAACTTTTAGAAATTCATCTAACATGGTGTGATCGCTACCCTCTGGATAGCTAGGAGTAGGCAAACTATAGATTGCCCCTGCCGTTAATTCACCGCTTGGGTGATAGAATTTAATAGTTCCATCAGGCGCAAAAACTCTACGTGTATAGCCTAAGTAGTTTCTGATTTCAGTTGGATGAAGTGGAATTTCTGCTTTTTCTAAGTTTAATAAATAACCGAGAAAATTCACTGTTTCAGAATACAAAACGCTATCTTTTGAATAAGTGCCTAGCTGTCTTGGGTTCGCATCTTGCAGATACTCTTTAAACATACTTACTGCATTATTTAATTCGGCAATCATTTGTTCTTCATTATCACTTCTGAAAAACAGATTTTTAAGACGAGTTAAAGGCGGGTCACTTGGGTTAGATTTTCGGACAAGCAACGACACATAAATATCATTTTGAAACATGCGTTCATTAGATAGTTTTTCATAATATTTTTGGTTAAAACTATCTGAAAATTCATTGCCATTTGCAGGCGGTATTTCGGTTTTAACTTCGTGACGATCATAATAAACGCTAACAACAAAACGAGAGCCAAGTTGTTTAAACATATCTGCACGATATTTTTTTAAAGTCTTTAATTGAGCATAGCTTTTAGTTTCATACGGAAAGCCAGTAATTTTTAAAACCGTAAAAATATCACCATTAACTAGCTTAATATCATGTTCATTGATTGGGCTTAGATAAGGTAAATTATTGATTTCCATTTGTTCAGCACCCGCTAATTTCTTTTGACTATATTCAATATTTTTATCGTCAGCTTTTGCGTGAGAATCAAAACTATAGCCACCAAAAACTTTAGTTCGCTGAAGTCTACGTTTGATCGAAAACCATAAATATTGAATCCCTCTATCTTCTTGGTAGGTCACTACAACCAACAATAAATAGATTATTCCCGATATTATTAATCCTAATTTTAGGTTGCCAATTAGTGCTAAAAAGCACGTAGCAAAACCACAAATTAGGAAAAAGTAAGTGAAAATATCTACAGGTATATTTGCCACCCTTGCAGTTCGGGCAAGACCCGCAAACAGCAAGTCTTTTTCTTCGTTTTTTTCAGTGGTTTTGCTCATGGCTCACCTATTTAGTTAAAGAAGAAATTACCAAGATCAGGGGCAACGAAAACAAGGATACCTGCAACGATTAAGCCGATACCCCAACGCTTAACTTTCTCACTACCACCGCCAAGCATTGTGATTGCCAAACAAATAACACCAGTCACGAAAGCGACTGCTGCGATAATGACTAATTCATCATTAAATTGGTTAAGCTTTTGAGCAAATTTTTGACCAAACGCAGCATTTGCCAATTGAGCATAAAAAACAGCAAATAAGACAATTGCGTATTGCTTAGGATTGAGTTTATTTAAAAGATTCATGATCTATTCCTTAAAATACTTGGACGTATTGCCCTTTGTTAAGAGTTTGAACAAACGATGCTTGTTGCACGTTTGGTTGATTGCTTGGTTGATTATTTACACGCAGGCGCACAGGTTCAGATTGTGCTGAATAGCTATTGTTTTCTGTACTTTGATTTTGACTTGCGGAGTATTGCGGGTACTGATTTTGTTGCCATGAAGCGAGAACTAGAATGTCACTTTTTCGACTGGCTTCAGTAGGGTTATTATTTGCAGTGTAAGTTTTAAATGAACCACCCCCATTTAGTGTTTGGTATTTACTGGATACAAGGCGTACATAGTTTTGTGTTTCACGGTAAGGGGGAATACCTCCAAACTTTTCAACTGCCCCATGCCCTGCATTGTATCCAGCAATCATTTTTGTAAGATCACCATTAAATCTTTTATTCAGGAAAGCGAGATAACGAGTACCCGCAATAATAGACTGTTCAGGTTCATATAATCGGCTAGGGTCTACACCCATTAAACGAGCTGTAGAGGGAATGACTTGCATCAAACCCCTAGCATCTTTATGTGATCGAGCATTTGGCTTAAAGGCGCTTTCTCTTGCCATAATTGCCGTTACTAAATTAGGGTCTAAACCATTGGCTACAGAATGTTTGTGAATAAGATCATCATAAGGTGACGCATATACAAACAGTGGCGTACTGCAAGCTAAACCGATTATAAGTTTTTTAAACATTGTCATTATTCCTTATAGAGTTATAACAGTATAACTCTACTAGCTTAATCAATAAATGGTCTATTTGAAAATTTATGTTTCTCTTTAAAGAACTGGTCTAAAGCGATAAGATAAATTAAGTTTTTGGTAAGTCTGCGGTTCTTAAATTCTTCAGGAACTTTTAATTCACCACGCTTATATCTCAAAAAGTGTTCGTCCATTTCTGCGAAAAATTCATCACTTACATAAAGTTGTTCACGTTTCATAACTTGTCCCTAAAATTTCTATACAGCCAAAAAAGAATCCGAAACTTTAGCATAGGTGCGGTATTTCATCGTTACTAAAGTTGGCGGGTAATGTCCTGAAAACTTCATATAAAAGTGCAGAGGTTTAAGACTGCTTATTTCTTCAGCTTTAACTACATTTTCTTTTTCTTTTACAAGTTCAGGTCTTGAATCTTTATTTGCAGATTTCATTTTCCTTAATACTTCAATTGCACCGAAAGCTTTTTCATATTCTTGGGGTGTATAAGTGTCTTGAGAGTTGACAGCACAGACACCAAAAGAAGAAAAACAACCACGTAGCGTAATAGAGAATTTTTCTCCATAGATCGTGATTAATTGAGCCAGACTTTGAATGCCTGCTAAAGCAATAAGTCTATGTTTACGTCCTTTAGTTAATACTGCTTCGAGATACGATAAACGGTTCAAAGAGCCGAGTTCATCTAGGCAGAATATAAAATCAGAATAGTTATCAAAGTCAGATAATAAAGAACTACAAATAACGTCAGTCGCACAGCTAACTAATGGTTGCAATGCAGTTAATTGATCTTCACGCCAAGTAATAAAAATATTGCCAGTACCATGCTTTAAATAATCCCTAAACGAAAAATCACCAATTTTAGAATGAGTGTGAGGGCTTAAATATGTAGTAACAATACTGCGTAAAGTACCGACTAATTCAGAGTTGCCAAGTAAGCTGTAAGCTTGAGTACCTACTAAAAACTCTTTGAGTTTATCGTCACTTGAAATTAATAAAATTTCTAAAAATTGTTGTGTCTGCTGTTCTCTAGTAAGTTCATCCATTTCTAAAACTTTGGTCATGGCAGACTTAACAATAGTACGAGCCATCGTATTAAAATTTTCGTGATTTGCGTCTGAAGATTTAGGAATGATTGTCATTGAATATGTTTCAATGTCATAAGAATTTTGTACTTCATTAATCACTGACCAATGGACTGATCGAGCATCGAAAGGGTTGAAAATAACATCACCTTTCTTAGCAAATAAACTTGCGTAAGTTCCGTTAGGGTCAACCACAATTAAGCGGGTTTTACTGCGAGAATCAGCAACACAAGAATCTAAAAAATCACTGATTGAAACTGACTTACCTTGACCAGTACCACCAGTTAAAAGGAAGTGTTTATATTTTAAATCTTTAGGAACAGGCATACCGCAAAAACGGATTTGGTAATCTTTTTCTTTGGTCATTCTTCTTAATTTGAATGGGCTTACTAATTGCAAGCCCCGAAGAACACGAACGTATCTTTCGCCCCCAAAAGGTGTTTTATTGTTTTGAAAATAAAACCAAGCCAAAGCACTACTAATAACCAAAGCCAACAGCAATATTAAAACGTATAAAGGCGTTTTAAACGTCAATGGAATTGCATAAAGAATAGCTTGGACTTTATGATCTTTTGGGATAATAAAAAACTTCGGTAAAAAAATAGCCCATGTTGTAATCACAGTGATTACAACAGCTAAAACAGCGTGACCGAAGATTTTTTGCGATTGATCATTCATTTTACTGTCCCCAAGAATTTTTGAACGGCTTGATGGGAAGCGACCTTATAAGAATCCATGCTTGACTGCATCATGAGCATGTTAGCTTTAAGCTTCGCTTGATTGGCTACCAACATACTGTTTTCAATAGCAAGGGCATTCGCCAAGTCTTTTGATTGCTTTAACGTATTGGTACTTACTTGAGCCAACGACTTTAGGTTTTGCATATTACAATTTACTTGTGTCCAAGCTACTTCAGCGTCTACATAAGCTGTGTTTACACGGCTTGCAGTTATGTTTTGAATCTGTGCCAATTCCTTGCTTGCATATACACCAGTATTGGTCGCAATTTGACGTTGCAATTCGTTGTAGGCGTTTTGCTCTTTAGGTGTATTGAAAATATTAGTCGGTTGAGCATCAAAGCCATTAGGCAATTCAAAGCCTGCAATTTGCATCACATTGGTAAGAAGTCCTAGCCCTGCAAGCCCTTTAGTCACACTGTCATATTGCCCTTTCAAGACTTGAATCTGCTTCATTAATTCTTGAACTTGTAGAACTGCATCGGCATTTTTTGTCGGGTCAAAAACTGTTTTACCTACGCCACCAGTTACAGGGGGAACAGGCGGTAGGTTGATAGGTGAATCAATATCAACTTGTTCTGCTTCAGGTAGCTTTACAGGCTTACATGCGCTTTGTGTTTCTAGCTTGGCTTGTATCTTCTTCTGATTACTGTTTTCTATGCCAGTCGTTGCAGGCTTGCCACCTGAAGTAGTCCCGCCTTTAATTACGTTGCCACCAAAATATGAACCAGTACCGCCATAATTTCTATAAAACTGGGCGATCTTAGGCACATAGTCTTGCGTTTCTTTAGGCATAACTTTTTTATTACCTTTCAGATACGAACGTAAATTACCCATACCCCAGTTATAGGCATAGAGTGCATGGGGCATGTTGCCGAATTGCTGATTTAATTGCTTCAGGTAACGAGTACCCGCATTAACATTTTGTGTGGGGTCATTGGGATTGGTAACGCCCAAAGAACGAGCCGTTGCGGGCATAAGTTGCATTAAACCTTGAGCGCCTACGCCTGACTTAGCAGTATTGTTATGCGAAGATTCTTTTTGAATTACTGCATGAATTAAAAGCGGGTCATATCCATATTTAGCTGAAGCTGAAGTCACAATATCGTTGTAAGGTAAATTTGAAGCAATAGTTGCCCCGCTTAAACCTACCAGTACCAGTAGCGATAGTTTTTTTAATTTCATTTTCATTATTCCTCTACCGCAACGAGGACAGTTTAACCAGGAACTACGTTACCTGTTTAAACTTGGCCCGTTGCTATTTCATCACTTAGCCACAGCCAAACGGTTAGCTAGATCAACTAAGGTTTTATAGTGTGAGCCTTGTTCACCCATTGATAACTCATAGCACCCGCCATTTGCTTGAACTCGCATGAAGTCGTGAGCTTGGCTTGTATTGTCAGAAATGGTCGGAGATACAAACAATGCTTTTGCGTTAGGGATGCTTACTGGCAATTCACCAAATAACCCCACTTCTTGCGGTACACAAGCAGGGTCAATGCTGTAATAAACTTTAAGATCGGCACATGCTTCGTTTTGGCAACTGGCATCACTTGAAAATTTATAAGTGACATAGTTCCCTTGATTGGGAGCTTCAGGCACATAAGTTAATTTATTGCTTTGAGCAAATGACTGAAGAACTTGGGTAAATGTCTGCGGTAACTGTGCTTCAGCAGACAAACTAATTAAGGCGCAAAGAGCAATAGTTGTTTTTTTCATGGCTTAGTCCTTTTTAAATTTGTATGCTTGGCTTGGGTTATCAACATCGGTCAGAGTAATAACACCGCCCTTTTGTTCCATTAAGAAAGCGTCTTGATTGTTATATTGAACAACCATTTTTTTATCTTTCTCTACAGCCGATAATGCAACATCACCCCATGAGTTTTTTAAGGTAACTTGAGTACCTTTATTGGCAACGATAAGCCCGCTACTCATGCCTTGTTCTTTCTCAAATGCTGTTTGATCAATACGATTGTATTGTCCGTCCAAGCCCTTAGATGAGCAGGCAACACTAGCTAAACTAAGCAACGCTAGAAAAATGTGTTTTTTCATTTTTGAAATCCTCATAAGCTTTAAAATAAATAGCTGAACAGCCATAACCGCCTGTTTCTGTTCTTCCAAGTTGAACAATAATGTCTACACTTTGTTTAACAAAAGATTTAACTTGGTCACTGGTTAATGTAGTGCCTGCCATAAGAACCATAAGCGTTAAACGCTCAATAGCATTAAGTGGGTCATTGGCATGTAATGTCGCAATTGAACCGCCATGCCCTGAAGAAATTAGGTTTAAATAAGTGAATGCTTCAGCACCTCGAATCTCACCCAGTAAAATGCGTTTTGGATACAAACGCAGGCAAGCTTCCATTAATGACTGTGCATCGACTTTAGCTTTACCCTGTCCACCTCTTGAATAATAAAGTTGCAACGTATTTTCATGCGGAGGGCGTAACTCCTTAGCATCTTCAATAGTGATTAGTCGTTCGCCCAGTGGTATGCAGTCATGAATAATGGAGTTAAAAAAAGTTGTTTTTCCTGAACCTGTACCCGCAGAAATAATGATATTTTTTTCATAACCCACCGCTTTACGAATGAACTCATGAAAGTTTCGGGCTTCGTATAAATCGAATAGCTCTTGATCTTTTGCAGTGATTTTTGCAAATGGTTCAACAGAATTTAAAACTTCCTCATAAGCTGAAAATGGCAGACTTAAAATACTTGGTTTACGAATAGATAAGCCGATCGACCCGCCAGTTACGGCAGGGTCACGGACAAATTGAATACGGAAAAATAAACCCTCATGTTGCGGTGATGCAATTTGAGCAGAAAGCAAAGGCTGTGCTTCTGAAATTGTTTGATTGGTTTCAGTTGCAATGCCTTCGGCTAATCGCTTCAAAAGCGCATAGGTAAGGTTAGGATTCTCTTTTTTAATCATGTCCCTTGTACCTTTCATAGCAATGAAATATTCCAAAGGCTTATTAACTGAAATTTCAGTAATTTGATCATTATCAAGATCATCACCAAAAGCTTTTTTCAAATCTTCAAGTACAAGGATTGACATAATTAAGCGCCTTTCTTATTGGTTTAAAATAGTTGAAAAGTCCAAGTCTTTAGCAACTAGAACTTTAATGCGTGTGCCGTGAGCGACTGTAATAGTCGGAGGAATTGACAAGTTACGTTGTAGAACACGGTCAGCTTGATTGCCGAATGAGTTTGCAACTTCAGTACGATAAGTCTGTGAAGCATTGTTTTGGTCGCTACTGCTAACACCTGCATTACTTACACCCGCACCAATAATGCTAAGTAAAGTAGCTGTTCCGAATATGCGCCCATAATGGTTGTTCACTTTACCGCCTAAGCCTGCGATACCAAGACTGTTAGTGCTTGGGCTATCGAGCATAATTTCTACGCCATTAGGTGTGATTGCACGATTCCAAACCGCCCCGATTTCTGCTTGTCCGTCATTAACAATTGATGAGTATTGACCGAATAAACGAGTACCCGCAGGCAGTAAACGATTACGTCCTTGTTCGCTATAAACATCATTAGTTACACGAGCAATAATGTTGCTTGGTAAATCGCTTTTAACAGCAGTTTCTAAAACTGCATCTACGATCTTGCCTTGTTGTATAAGCATTCTACGATCAGCGTTATAACTTGCATGAGCAATAGGCGCTTTTTGATTAGAAGTGCTTGAATCAAAACGACCACCCATAGAACCCGCAGTGCTATTTGCAATGCGTGGATTTACATTGCTTGCACCCGCTTGGTTGCCATTGGCATTAGATTGTTGTGAAGCTTGCATACCCATAAATAACGGTGCAAGTTCAGGCGGTATGCCTGCCATTGCACTAGCATCACCATTAGGGCTAACACCGCCACCTTTACCGCCATTCTCATTAACCATGATTCCAGACTTGTAGCGGGCGTTTAAAAGGGCTTGTTCTTTAGCCATAGCATCTTGTCTAGCCTGCTCTTGTTGCATTGCTAGTTGTTGTTGCTGTTCAGCTAATTGACGCTCCATTTCGAGCTGTTCAGGGCTTTTTTCAGTAGGGTTTACAGGGTCAGGGGTAGTCGCAGTTGGGATTGGTTGCGGATTTCCGAATCCGAATCTATCCATGCCATTAAAATTACTGCCGTCCATCCCTGTTACTGGTTTAGCAACAGCACTTTCTACACCGCTTTCTACACGGCTTTCTTTGTTCTTTTGCAATTTCAGATAAACGCCAAAAATTACCAAGCCAATAATGAGGGCTAGTAAGCCACCGAACTTAACCAATTTGCCTATGTCTATATTTTTAACAGACGTTTTAGGCTTATTCTCAAAAGCATCTTGACGTTCAAAATCATCTTTACCATGTTCTTTTTTTTCATCATGGAAAACATGATTTTCAGTGCTGAAGTTATCTTGGGTTTTAAAGTCATCGTTACCCAAATTTTTATTTTCATTTGTCATTTTATTTTCCTCCAATCACTTCAGGTTTACGGAGAATACAAACGTATTCTTTGCCAAGTCGCAGAGTGAAAGCATCGTTTACTTTCTCAATCACGATTACATCCCCCTCTTGTCTTGAGTTGGTAAGTTCTTCGTATCCCTCACCATTAACCGCATAAACTGCGGGACGAGGTGAATTTTTCGCAATACGAATAAATGTGAATTGGTCATCATCACTTACGCCAAGAACTTTAATAGATTTGCTTTTAGTGGCATCCATTCCCCATTTTTGGCTTGTCATAGGCAGTTCACCTAAAGCGGGACGAGGTGCATTTTGTTGTGCCAATAAACGATTAGTTCTATTGGCATCTGCATAGTTAAAGCGCAGTACATAAACTGGTTGTGAACTATTGAATAGATTGAAGTAATAATTTCGCTTATCAGTGATTACGGTTAAGTTTGTACGGTTCATGCCTGCTTGTGGTTTTTCCGCAGGCTTGATGAATAGACGATTACCTTGTGGGATTATTTGCCATCCAATCGTGTCACCTGAAGCAACAGTTTGGATAGTTTCATTTCCAAACTCGACAGTAGTTGAAATACCAAAAGTCGTTGATAGTTCAACAACGTGGCTTTCAGAATACGGAACAACTTTAATGCGGTTATCCGTTTTCAAACCAACAGGAATTTGACGAGCAAAAGTTGGCGCTGAAGCAATGCACGTTGCTGTAAGTAAAATGCTTATAAGGGTCTTTTTCATATCCGATTACCTTATTAATTATTAGAAGTCTGTGCCACAGGCTCAGAAGCAGTGCTTGCTTCAGGTTTAGGCAATGGTTGAGTAACTGGGTTTTGAGTAACTAACGCATCATTTGATGAGTTTTGCGTTAAGTTCCAGTTCTTAAACTTCACGCCAAATGGGTTAATCCAACGATCTTTTACGTTGAGATCGTCAAAGTTGTCAGTGATATAGTCAGCCGTCACTGTGTAGCTGTACTGGCGAATTTCAGCACCTTTAATAACGGTTGTTTTAAAGTTGGCTTGAACTTTATTGTTGCCAAGAAAGTTGACAGCAATAACTTTAGGAGTGATTGAGCCAGTTTCACCTAGTTGGTTGTAAGGTGAGTTTTGATTCATTCCGCTAACTTCATTTTCAAAGTCGGTACGATCTTGGCTATCTAAGAAAATAGAAGCTTTGCTGTACTGTGCAGAAAGTTGGTCTTTACCAACTTTGCCGTAATAGCCATAGCGATTGCTGATAGTGTCCCAAAAGTAGGAGGTCACTAATTTTTCAATAAGTTTAGGGTCAGTAGTTGAATCAAACTTTTCTACACTGGTCATAATTCCAGTTTCAGAATCAATTACAGCAATCATAGGAACTGGTTGTTTTAAAGGTGTTAATCCTTTAATTGCGATACCTTGAGCAACATTACCTATACCTAGAACGGTCGCCAAACCAAGAACCCAAATAGTGATTTTACCGTTACGATTTTCAGACTTTTTAGTATTGTCTTGAATCTCTTTAATTTGAGCGTCTAACTGCGCTTTTTCTTGTGGTGTCATTAGCGTTTACCTCCACGACCAAAACTTTTAACCATATTGGTGCCTGAACTGGTGATACTTGAAGTCGCACTGGTTGAAGCTTCAAAGCCACTGCCGACCAAAGAAATTGCAATTTTTGGAACAAGCCAAAACAGCCCAATAACAACGATCAAAACAATTACCATGATGAAAGCCCCAGTAAACGTACTGCCGTTTTCATTAAGGTTTTGAATGCCTGCGACAACTGAAGTAAGCACTAAGTCACAGCTCACAATCAGCAAAAGAAGAACAACAAGAGGGGTTAAAATTGCTTGTAGCCAGTTTGTGGCATATCTGCGAGTTGCAGGGAACATTGCACATGCAAGAAAAATCGGTGCAACTGCGATTAGAATGCCAATAATGACTTTACAGATAATCCAAATTAAGAAGAATAAACCGCAGACAATGCAGGCTAAACCAAAAATCAAGCTATAGATCAGGACAAAGAAGAAGCCCGAAACGACATTGGTAATACCTGTATCAATGTTATTAAAAGCTAATGCGATAGATTCAAAGATAATAGATACAAAAGACTGCAATGTTGTTTTTGAATCTGTACCTGTCATTTCAGTAATCAGGTTCGGTACATCATCGAGGAATACTTCAGCAACGTATGGAAAGAAAGCATCCCATGAAAATACGATTGACCAAATCAACAGCATAATAACGAAAGTGGCTATCACACCCTGAATTTCTACAGCCATGCCTAACATCATTTTAATAGCTTGGAACGAAATCCAAATAATGATAAAGCCTGCAAAAACTGGAATGATTGGAGCTGTGACTTTCTGATAGTAACCTTGCAAATTGTCTTTAATGTTTTTATCAACACCAGTAATCAGACTATCAACAACCTTGTCTAATTCAGACATACCATTTTTGGTAACTTCAGATACATTCTGCGATATTTGATTAGAGTTATACGCACCGTTAGAACCGCCAGTCGTCCCAGTAGGTGTACTGCCATTGCCTAAATCTTGTGGATTGGTAAAGTTATCGACCGCATAAGCCGAGCTAAAGCTAAAAAAACTAAACAGAAGCAAGAAAGCATAGATAATCTTTTTCATAGTGACCTCAGCGAATTACTGGAATTTCGGGCGGGTTTTTTGAAGTCTTTAAGAAAAAGTTTTGTGTATCTGATTTTCTTAATTTTCCGTCTGAATAGACAAAACAATCACTAGCCAAAGAGCCTTCATAGCAATATGTATCGTCTTTAACGAATGTTAAGACCCCGCTTGATTCACCAGTAAATTTAGGCAACTTTGCAGGGTTATATTGGTTCATGTTTTGGATTTGATAATTGACTTTCTTTACTGGGAAATTGCCCTGTTTATCAGCTTCAGAAATCACATAGTACGAATAAAAAAATTCAGATTTTGGAGTGTGTTCGGGAACCCATACGCCTGAAATGTCAGGCTTAGAAGTGAAACAGCCAGTTAGACCTAAAGCGACAACCGCAGAAGCTAGACCGAGTTTAATTTTATTGATTTCCATTTTGCTGTTCTCTCTCATAAGTTAGAACACCGCTTTCACTACCAAGCTTTAGCTTTCCATCTACAAGCTGAAAACAAGCATCGTTAGGCGCACAAAGCAAACCGTTATCAGGTTTAAACTTCATGTCTGTAAAAACGCCTTTAGCTAAAATAGTGACGGTGTAAACGTCTTTAGTTGTGCTTTTATCAATAATGATTCGATCATTGATAATTACGTCATTTGCTGATTGCGATTGTTGCCCTATTGGGTTCATCCAAACGCCTACATAGTCATCCCCTTTCACTTCAGGCGCTTTAGGCTCGTCAGAACAAGCCGTCAAAACTAAAGCCGTAGCGATCGGAAGTAATAGTTTTTTCATACGACATTACCCCCAGTTTTTACCGTTTTAGTTACTTGAGCGAATGGGTCAGAGATTTGATTTTCAGCGCTTGGGATTGGTTGATATACGCAAGCGCATGGTGATTTTTTTAATCCCTTTTGTGATGATGTATTTGTGGCACAGGCTGTAAGTGCTGTTAGGCTCAAAATGCCCATTGTGACGAAGATTTTTTTCATAGTTCTAGCCTTATCGGTTATAGAGTTATAACAGTATAACTCTATAAGTTTAAAAATAGAACAAGTTTACTAAAATCTAACCATTTCAACTGTTTTAAATGGTAAACAAAAAGATAACACTCTTATTATTAAGTATTCATATTCAATCACTTAATTGTAATTTTTTACTATTGAGTATAAAGGCTCGAAAGTTTATGCACGTATTGGGAATGCTTCAGCATACCCAATGCTAAGTAAAGCTTTGAGCAATCAACCGACTGTAGGTAAGGGCTACCGTTCCCGCAGGCACAGAGGGCGATAGTTAATTTATTTTGATTTTATGAATAATAATTAAGCGTGTGGTGATACCCTTTATTTAGGGTGATTTAGAGTTATAACTCTATGATATTTCAATAAATAGCAAAAAAAAGTTTTTGATTGTTATAGGGAAATTGTGAAATAGCGCACAAAGAAAAAGCCCCGATAGTCTTGCAACTATCGGGGCTATGTTCTATATTCTTCGGTACACAGTTATTTGATGCGGTAAACATCATCTAACGAAGATCATAAGGTTTGGCGACCGTTATGATTTCACCTGAAAGGCTTGTACCTGAACTCTATTATTGCATTTATATTAGATTTTGCAAGTCATACAATGAAAAAACTTCGTTAATTTAGTGTCTATTCGTGTATCAAATAAGCGCATTGTTTATTTGCCGAGCTTCGTCTACTCCTGTGTTTTATAAAACTTTATGTTTGTAAGTGCATTGCCTTAAATGGGTCAACAATGGCATAGAGTTTTAAAGACGGTTGGTGTAGCAGGAGGATACAAGTGACGGCAGTATCACCAACGCAAGAGTTAAGCACCTAGCCAGTGTAAAACGCCCGCTTGCTGATGAACGCACAATAGGCGGGGACGCAGGGAATACGCTAGGAACTGGCATAAATAAGACGTTGGGGAAACCCTCCTTGAGATTGCCGACCTAGTGAGTGAGCTAATGCGTGTGCAGGGGAGCTGTAAGGCTCTAAATACTCACTTGCTGTTATGCCCTTACATTGGCATACAGTGTCGATTGAAAGCGATGTCGGCTCCGACAGCAATGCTACAACGGCAATATTCAAGATAGCCATTTTAAGCAATTTTTTTTGCTTAGGCTATCTAGGGTGAATATTGCCGAAATCTGCTCAATCTCACCAACCGCAAGGCGGTTGAAGCGAAGCGAAAACGACTAAGGTTGTGAGGTTGAAGCAGATAAGCGCCTTATTGTAATAGCGCCTATTCCCAGTACATATATAAGTATTGCTTATATATAGTTTTACTTATAAAGACTTTAAATAACAAACTATTAGAACAATAGAGAACAATTACAAAAGTATCTAAAATACCCCTTGATTGTTTTGTGAGTACAAATTAATATATGTATAAATAGTTAGGGAATATACCTATGATTAAATCTACTAAAGGTAAGACAAGATCAACAATGATTGGTAATCAAAACAGTGTTAAAGAAGTTGTCAAAGAAGATAGATTTCAAACACGTATGAACCATGAAGATAAGTTGAAACTTATTAAATTCTGCAAAGATAACAATTTAAGCCAAACAGATTTTTTAATTAATTCAATGGTCGATAAAGGCATTCTTCCTGAAAGCAGACGATCAGTAAAAACAACAGACAATACTTAATTTAAAGGAAAAGAACATGAGCAATAACACTGAAAAATTATCTAAAGTAATAGCATTGGTTAATCAGAAAGGCGGTGTATCTAAAACAACGACTTCAATTAATTTAGCTATGGGCTTATCTCTACGTGGGTATGACGTACTGTTAGTTGATGGTGACCCGCAAGCTAGTTCACTTGACTGGGCTACTGTACGTGAAGAAGCAGATATTGATTTAGGCTTTACTGTTATTGGTGTACCAAAAACCAACTTAGCCAAAGAGATTGCTAAAATTAAATCAAAATATGACTTTGTAATCACTGACAGCGCAGGCAGACAGTCAGAATTAACACGCCTTGCTATTGTAGCTTGTGACGTTGCGATCGTTCCAAATACGACAAGTCCATTGGATGCTTGGGCTACTAAAGAAACCTTAAAATCAATCAATGAAATTAAGGGCTATCGTGATTTTTCAGCTTACTTTTTATTGAGTGGCGTAAACCCACAAACTAAGGTCTTTAATGAGGTTAAAGAGTGGTTAGCTGAAAGTTACCCTTTACCAATTTTGGACACTAAGATTGCGTTACGAACTGCTTTTTCACGTTCATTGGGCGAGGGCTTGTCTATCTATGAATATAAAGATGATCATGGGAAACAGGATAAGAAAGCAATTGCCGAAGTCGATGCTTTAATTGATGAAATTTTACAACGTGAGGGAATGACTGAATGAAAGCACCTAAAGGCAATGCTACTGTGACCAGTAGCAATGCCCATATTGCAAATGAAAAGGCTCACATTGTTAATTCTTTGAACTTTGACAAAATTCAAAAAATTAAGATCAATCCCGATCTATACAAAAAGATCGAGAAAGTAGCGGATAAAAGAAAAGTCGTACTAGCAGATATTGCTAGATCGGCTTTGGACTTCTATTTAAACAATCCAAGTGCGCCATACAGTGAAGAATTAAGTAAGGGTAATTCTAAGCAATTAATCTACACCATTAATCACTTGTATGATGTGAAGATAAACAGCTTTAAGGCTGTTCATGGTATCAACCGAAGTGACCAAATTAGACAGGCATTATCGGCTTGGCTTATCAATGAAAACTTATTAAAGCTTGATGAAAATTAAGGGCTTGATATGAACCTAAATGATCTAAAAAATAAGGTGATCATAAATAATGAAATTGATCAAAAAAACTTTGATTACCTAATTACACAGGTAGATCAGGTTGCAATTGAGTACGCTATAAATGAATTGGAGAGCCAAAATAAGCGACCCTATCTATCTAATATTTTTAAGTTGCTAGAAATACCGCCCCGCCAATAAGTGGGGCTTATTTGTCTTTGGAGGGACTGACATGCAGAAAATTATAATCAGGGTACTTATCATCACTGGCTTTTTAATGCCTGCAATTATTATGTTCTTTTTCCCTAGCTTAACTGGGACTAAGTTTTTTTGGTTAAGTATGCTTGTATTCTGTTTTCTAATTTTGCGAATACGTGGAATTTTGCTACTTTTGGGCATTACTTATGCCAGTCTATCTTCTATGTTTTCCCGCCATTAAAACCGCCCTACCCTATTAATTAAAACCGTTTTAGCACGTATGGACTTGCAATTTCATTGCTTGGTCCATACTTGGCCAAAACTCTTACTGTGAAAAATCATATTCCGATGCTTGGTCAAAACTGCAAGTATGCAGTCTTGACCAGGCATCTACTTTATTGAATGATTTAAGTGGGTTATGAGTGCGGGGGAAATGTCAAAAAGGTCAGTCCATATTTTTTATAGTACCGCCAACTAAAGTTATAGGTATCCATTTAAAATCGTATCGTTCATAACTACCTTTTGCCCCATACCAATACAAGTGATAGTGCGCCCGCCTTAAATGTGGTCTGCGGTGTACTTTTGATGATTGTTTAGAATATTCAGTTAATTGATCATTTACGGCTTTAATCTGCTTAGACATTTCCTTGCCTGCAATAAAAGGCTTGTACTTTTGGGCTTCAAATAATCTAGGCACACGCTTTACGGTCTGAACGCCTACCCTTTCCTTATGGTTGTCAGGAAGCAATGGGACATAATCAGGCTTAGATAAACTGAACCAAAGCAAAATATTGATAAGTTGCTTTTGTAGGGATTGGTATTGATCTATTTCATTTTCATCTAATATTGAACGGTCATCATGAAATTCATCTATGAAATCTGATAAACAATCTTCTATAGCTTTTTCTTCATTGACTAATAAGACGATTGTTCGAGTTAAACCAGTATCAAGAAAAATCGTAGATACTAAAACTTTTTGATAGCAAAGTTCAGTTAAGGTAAATATCACTCCATAAATTTTAGATTGCTGAAAGTGCAAATCAAAATTATCAGTTTGAACGTAAATGCACAGCTCAGGAACATTGATCAAAAAGTTTGGCAAATTGCCCTCAAATTTACTTTTTGTTAGTTCAGTTGCTACCTCATTTTCAAATCTATAAATATTCTTTGTCAGCATCCAAGAACCGAGCGTGACCAGTTCACCAGTAGGACAAGGCAAATTATTGATTAGATGATCGGGAATTGCATCACCAACATTTAAACCTTTCTGCCAGTCTGGAGCATAGCAGTCTAAGCCTGCATATATCCAATCATCCCAAGTGACCAAAGAACTAATTTTTTTATCATCGTTTTTATACTTGATAGCGGCTTTGTTGCATAAATATGTAAGCATCTGATTTAAATAAATTTAATTTTGGATCAAAAAATAATCAAAACTTTTAAAATCATATAGTTATGAAATCTTTGTGCAACAAAGCCCTTGATAGCCTTTGATTCAATCTTATTAAAGATACCCTTAAAACTTGCTTTCAAGTGTTGGCAACGTGCAGTAACGACCTTTAAAGGTATTGCAAATTCATTAGATAAGTTCGCCATGAAGCCCTGCCCTGCTTTTAATTAAGTAATTCTATAACACTATATCTAGTGCGGATCTCATACCTACTAGCCACTATATATAGTGTTTCTACTATCGCCCTCTATGCCTGCGAGAACGGTAGCCCTTGCCTACAGTCGGTTGATTGCTCAAAGCTTTACTTAGCATTGGGTATGCTGAAGCATTCCCAATACGTGCGTAAACTTTCGAGCTAATATTATACCTAAGTTGTATTGTACTCACAAATCATATTATGCGTATTAATGTTAATTAGTATAGCAGTAATAATAATTTCAAAAGTTTACATATATTGTTTTGTACTCACAAATCATTATATGTATAATGTATTTATTAAGTCGATTGGCGACTTAAATAATAGGTGATTAATTATGAACAATATTTTCACAAAGTTGGATACTAAAAAAATAGTTATTGAACTACTAAATGCTTTTGAAAAAGCAAACTTCGATTACTACTCAAGAGCCTATCTTGAAAGTCCAAAAGGTACATTTTGCGTGTCCTTTGGAAACTGTCAAATGCAAGATGCAAACATTATTACTATCTACATAGATAAAGCACCACATGAGTTTTATTTCACCCATGAACATTCCAATATTGCTGAAGCACATCACGAAGCAATTAATCTATTTAAACAAATTTTAGACTTTTACTTTACCTATCTAAAGCAAACATAAGTAAGCCCCGCAAGGGGCTTTTTTAATGCCTGCGGGCTTGGTTCAGATCGGGAGTGACCAAAACCACAGGAAAGGGAAACAACCCACTACAGCGAAAAATAAGAGCAATCAGGGCGCATAACGCTATTACATTAATTTACCTATATTGTTTTGTACTCACAAATCAATATAGGTATAATATATTTGTCAGGTCGATTGGCGATCTAATAAAAAAGGCTTTGAGTTATGACCAGTAAAGAACAACTTTCGTTAGAGTTGCCTATAGTTGAAACAGCTCAATCATACAAAGATATGAAAGGGCTATATAGCGTTGATATTTCCCATATATACCGCTTTTATATTCTCCTTAATTGGTATGGGGTACTAGAAAAAAGCAAAGTGATTAAAGCGGGCAGTGATGCAATTTTTGAATGTGATAATGAAATGATTGCAGATGAAATTTTAAATTGCATTCCGAGCTGTAAAAAAAGAAAGGTTTATCGAGTACCAAATTTTAACCCTATTTATTTTTCAGGAATAGATAAGCCATCGGTAAACCGTTGGAAGTTTTCAGTAGAAAGAAAACTAGGCTATGAAAAATCAATTTACTTTAGATCAGTTGCAAGCCGTTGGGATTATTAACCCCCTGCCCTAGTCGCAACCCTGCGGGATTGCTTTGTAAGTCCCGCTTAGGGGCAAAGGGGAGTAGTTGCGGTTCTGCGGTCAGCTCGACAAAATCACAGATTTTGTCGGCTTCGCTTGAACCTTGCAACGGTAATCAGGGAGGGAAGAATTTTTATATTTCTTCAGTTCGCAAAGTAGACACTTTGCTCTATTGATACCGCCTAGAGTTTTACACTTGTTTACATATATTGTTTTGTACTCACAAATCAATTTAGGTATAATGTATTTATCAGGTCGATTGGCGACCTCATACAAAAGGTACTCGAAAATGAAAAATTTTACTCAAAATGAAAAAGGTCAAATGTTCTATGAGGGCAGTTTGGTTTTAACTGCTAAAGACGGTTCGGTTTTTTTTGTATCAACTGAAATGCTTGTATGTAAGGCGTATCGAGCAAAAGCAAAAAAACCATTTATCAATACTCACTACAGAACAATTGAGCGTTTAAAACAAGCCGTTGGGGAAAGTATCCAATCATGTAATGCAAGATATGAGCAAAAATTACAGAACAAAGAAAAAACCGCAGAGCGTTTAAAAAAATTCCGTGAAGAACTACAGGTAGGCGATATTTTATCTACATGCTGGGGCTATGAACAAACCAACGTAGAATTTTATCAAGTGGTATCTAAGAAAGGCGCATTTTGTGAAGTTCGGGAAATTGCTAAACGCTCACATGATACGGCTTTTATGCAAAGTGAAGTATCACCAAAGCAAAACGAATTTATTGGAGAACCAATTAAAAAGAAAATTTTAGACGGCTATATCATGATCACAAGCTATATCAGAGCGACACCGCACGAATACGAAACACTAGCAACAGGCACAAAGGTTTATAAGCGCAGTTATGTTTCATCATACGCATAATTAAAAGAAGCCCCGCAAGGGGCTTTTTTAATGCCTGCGGGCTTGGTTCAGATCGGGAGTGACCAAAACCACAGGAAAGAGAAACAACCCGCTACAGCGCAAATCTGAAGCATTCAAGACACACAATAATAATTACACTTGTTTACATATATTGTTTTGTACTCACAAATCAATTTAGGTATAATGTATTTATCAGGTCGATTGGCGACCTCATACAAAGGAATTAAAAAATGACTGATTTAGTTTTGTTGACTGATGAAGAAATCGCAGACATGAGCTATGACAGCTTTAATAAAACCGACCTAGTTGCTATGCAGTCAATGCAAGAAAGCGAATTTCCACGCTATACAGTTGCAATGGCTCATACAATTTATGTATGGGAAAATATCTTATATCAAGAAGCAAGCCGATTATGTGAAAGCTATGACGGGGGAGTATGGGAAACTAAAAACGGCTTTTGGACTTTGCAATCTGATTCAATTTTTTATATGGAAAATGGATGGGACGAAGCGTTTAACCTGAATGCCCTAGAATTTTCAATTGTGGTAAATTTATTTGCATTGTCTAAAATTGCAATGATGACATACAGCTCAAAACCTGCAATCAATCGCAGAGCCGTTTTTTTTAGTGATTACATAAAAGACGTTATACATAAAAATAGGAATGTTTTAGATACTACAGCAATTTATAAATTGATTTATTAAAAGAAAAGAAGCCCCGCAAGGGGCTTTTTTAATGCCTGCGGGCTTGGTTCAGATCGGGAGTGACCAAAACCACAGGAAAGAGAAACAACCCGCTACAGCGCAAATCTGAAGCATTCAAGACACACAATAAAAATTACACTTGTTTACATATATTGTTTTGTACTAACAAATCAATTTAGGTATAATGTTTTTATTAAGTCGATTGGCGACTTAAATTAAAAAGGTATTGAATTATGAACGACCAAAATAACAATGATGCAATCAAAGCAGAACGCTTAAACCGTTATGAAGAACGCCAACAAAACCGCTTAGATCGTTATGAAGCTTTAGCTGATAAAGCAACAGTAAAAAGCACAGTATTGGCGACACGTTCAAATCAAATGGTTGAATGTATACCGTTTGGACAGCCAGTTTTAGTTGGTCATCATAGTGAAAAACGAGATAGAAACTTTCGTTCTAAAATTCACTCTATTATGGGTAAATCAGTTCAGGAAATGAAGAAAGCCGAATACTATCAAAATAAAGCTGATAGCGTAGGCAAGGGCGGTATTTCAAGTGACGACCCTAATGCAATAGAAAAACTTAAAAGCAAGCTTGAGAAGTTACAGCAGGCGCAAGAGTTAATGAAAAAGGCTAACAAGTTAATTAAAAAATTTCCCGAACACAATGCACGTTTAGAGGGATTAATTGAACTTGGATTCTCTGAAGAAAAAGCTATAGACGTATTAAATCCTAAATATGGCTCAATTGGTTTTGCAAGCTATTCACTTCAGAATAATAATGCTGAAATTAACCGCTTGAAAAAGCGTATTGCAGAATTGCAAACACTTGAAAATAGAACTTCAAATGAAGTTGAGAACGATCTTTATAAATATACAGAATGCAAAATAGAAAACCGTTGCATGTTTATATTTGATGGTAAACCTACGGAAGAAATACGCCAAATTTTAAAAAGTAATGGTTTTAAATGGTCGCCAAGTCGGGGCGCTTGGGTACGCCAGTTAAATGCAAATGGGATATACGCATCTAAACGAGTAATAAGCCTTATAGATCAAATATAATAAAGTAAGCCCTGCGGGGCTTTCTTTACTAATCAATGAAGCAATTTAAGGAAAGGTTAAAATGATTGAAAAATTATCTTTTGTTGGGCTAAAGGTGATCGAGTGTTTTAAAGATGCTGGGTTAGATCAAGTTTACATTGATGATAAAATAGAGGAGTTTTCTACATTAAATAATTATGCATCATTACACAAAGCGCTAAGAATACTTGATGATAAAAACATGCACAGACTAGCCCAAAAACTAGGTGTACATATTGAAGATTTAGAATCAACATTACTGGTTTTAAATCAAATATAGAAACCAAAAAAGTGGTGATAAAGTCGCCCGCAATTTTTTTGCGGGTGATATTCCAATGAAGCAAAAAAATTGCGGTTCATTGCGAATCAAATTTATGGATATGCAAAAAAGCATAGTCTTAACAGGTAAGAGCTAACATAAAGTTATTGAGGTCACTAATATGAATAATGCACAGTTCAAAATAGAATGCTTTAAGAATGGCTTATACAGTCGGGAACAGGTTATAGATTTTTATAATGTAGTCTATGAAGAAAATACAAAGTTCAATAAGCGTGATGCTCAATTATGGATGAATGGCAAAACTTCATATATCTATACAATAGATCAAACAGCTATAGATATGATCAATATGTTAAATAAAATTAGAGCCGAACTAATTGCAGAAGAAAGCGAAAGAATCCAAAAAGGCAAACCAAGATACACTAAGCTTTTTAAATCTGAAGTTGATTTATGGGCGGTACACAATGAACTTTTGAATCTACCATTAAACTTTTATCACTCAATATTGTTAGAGTTGAAAGTAACTGAATTAGATTACTATGAGAACATAGAGCAAATGGAAAATTTTAATGAAAAACACTAAGTATAAATCTAAAATTCTGATGATAATTATTTATACACTTGTAGGAATGTTGGCAGGGTATAACATTGGGAATTTTATAAGTAGCCACTGGTACAATGATCTTGGACAACCAAATCAAGATTTTTACGAAATGATTAAAATATTTTTTAATCTAGCTACAACTTTGCTATTTGGTACTGCCTGCTTATATATTTTTAAAGATGATATTAAAAACTAAACTCTAGGCGGTATCAATAGAGCAAAGTGTCTACTTTGCGAACTGAAGAAATATAAAAATTCTTCCCTCCCTGATTACCGTTGCAAGGTTCAAGCGAAGCCGACAAAATCTGTGATTTTGTCGAGCTGACCGCAGAACCGCAACTACTCCCCTTTGCCCCTAAGCGGGACTTACAAAGCAATCCCGCAGGGTTGCGACAAAATATAAGATATTTCAATTTTAGTCATTCAGCAGTAACACTTCCTGAATTATCAACTAAAGTGCTTTTTGATTTTTTTGCTTGTTCACGATCATTAATAAATTTGTCACCTGAAGCTTTCAAACTATCAAAATAACTTGGGTTATTTTTTGCATTTTCAATAGCACTTAAAAGCATCCCAGTGATAATGCCTTTATCTTCAGATGGGAAGTCTACCATTTCAAAAAGAGCGCCAATTGTAATAAGCTTGTGTTCACGTTTTTTTCGATCTTTAGCTTGTGCAACTTGGACTTCTTTTTTTAAACCTGCAAGAAGTTTTTTTTCATCCTCCTTGATTTTTTCCAGTTCTAAACGAGCTTTATATTTTTTAAACTCATTTTTCATAATCCGTTCAAAAGAACTAATTTGCTGTTTCGTTGGCGTACCTGATTCAATGTTAGAAACTAAAGTTAAGATAATTTCTTCAGTTTGACTTTTGTTCTCAAGTTTTTTTAAACGATCAATTTCTTCAGTGACGAATTTTTTTTGATCTTCAGTAAATTTAAAATCCTCAATATTCATTTTCTTAATCCAAAAGTTATAAGGTGATCAAATAATATCACAATGAAAAATTAAAAAATCCCAAAAAAATACAAAGCAACAAAAAACTATAAGAGTTCGCAAAGGCAATAGCACTGTCAATATTTTTCAGACTGAACGGAAGCCATAGGCTCACGGCTCATCTGAAAACATATTGATCAGCAAAAATCAAAAAAACACACTAATCCTAAAGGGGGTGTAAACGAAGTGTCTACCCCCGATGACCCACTGGCGAAGTGTAGGGATTCATAAGGGAATTATTCCCTTATGTGGGGCTTGGGGTGAAACCCCATATCTATATAAAAATAAATTACAAAAAAAGCCAAAAATCAGCCCCAAAAACCGCTTTTAAAATCAATGCCTTGCATTGCTTCAAAATCGGACAAATGCAAGCATTTGTTTTGTCACTTGTAGCGAATATATAGAGAGGTTATCATGACTATAGCAGTAGGAATGCACGCTTCCGCGTTTCTCTCCGAGAAACAGAAAAAGCAAAAGCAAAAAAGGCATAAAATGGCGATCTATCACTTATCAGTTAAGACAGGCAGGCAATACGGTTCTACAGGAACTCGTGGCGCAAATCATTACGCCTACATTAACCGTGATGGAAAGTATAAAAGAGATGATTTAGAAAATATTAAATCTGGAAATTTACCGTCATGGGCTACTGATGCAAAACACTTTTGGAAGTCAGCAGATAAGAATGAGCGTATTAATGGGCGTGTTTATACTGAATTAGAAATTTCATTACCTAGAGAACTTAATAAAGAACAAAGAGAAGAATTAGTAGAGAAATTTGTTGAAAAAACTTTAGGTGAAAACTTCACTTATTCTTATGCAATTCATAGTCCTCTAGCTAGTGATGGTCAGCAAAACCCGCATGTTCACCTTATGTTTTCTGAAAGAAAATTAGACGGTATAGAGCGTGACGAAGTAAAGCATTTTAAGCGTTATAATCCAGTAAACCCTGAAAAGGGCGGTGCGGGTAAAGATCGTTATTTTTCTTCTAAAATGTTTGTGGTTGATACCCGCCTAGAATGGGCTAACCATGTAAATGATTTTTGTGAAAACTTAGGTATTGATGCACGTATTGATCATAGAAGTTTTAAAGAGCAAGGTATTGAATTGTCTAGCCAAAACTTTAGAGCTGATTACGTTAGCAGTCACAAATACCATATCAATGAAAATATTAAGCAAGTACGTCATCAAAATGGTGAAATAATAATTGAGCGCCCAAGCGAAGCAATTAAAGCATTAACTTCTAATCAATCTGTTTTTTCAGTGCGTGAGCTAGAGCGTTTTTTAATGGCTCATACAGATGGTGAAGAACAATATTTAAAAGCTTATGAATCGGTAATAACTTGCCCTGATATGGCTACTTTATATGGTAAAGATAAAGTCGTATTTTCTTCTAAAGAGCTTGTAGGTATTGAGGAATCAATCTCAACATTTATCTATAATGCTAATGAGGAAAGCCGTATTCAAAAACCATTTAATCTAGTTGAGAAATTACCTTTAAATGCGGTACGTGTTGCTGAAACAAGAACATTTAATAGTGAGCAAGAAAAAGCATTCTATACCTTAACTTCTACCGATCGGATTACATTGTTGAATGGTTCTGCGGGCACAGGTAAATCATACGTTCTAAGTGCCGTTTCTGAAGCCTATAAAGAATCTGATTATCAAGTATATGGAATCGCATTACAGGCAATTACAGCTAAGGCTATAGCGAATGATTGTGATATTCCAAGTAGTACAATTGCTTCTTTCTTGTCTAAGTATGATAGCGGTAATTTAGAAATAAATAATAAAACTGTATTGATCTTGGATGAAGCAGGCATGGTCGGTTCAAGAGATATGCAACGCTTGCTTATGCTTGTAGAAAAACACGATGCACAAATAAAATTAGTTGGTGATAGTTACCAGTTAAGTGCAGTAAGTGCGGGTCATGTATTTGCAAATATTCAAGAAAACTTAGATAAGAAAAATATTGCTTCACTAGAGGATATTCAACGTCAGAAACATGCCAAAGAATCTGACAAGATGATTCAAGCATCTAAATATCTTTCTAAGCATGAAGTAGGTAAAGCAATAGATATTTATAAATCTATTAATATGGTTAATGAATACGAATCTCATGATCTAGCTTTAGCTAAAACTGTTAAGTCATGGAGTGAAGATTCTAGCGAAAGTAAATTAATGCTTGCTCATTCAAATAGTGATGTGAATGAACTAAATCGAATGGCTAGAGCATTGCTTATCAAACAAGGTAAGCTTAATCCTGAAAGTGTTTCTGTGAAAAACTATCAAGGTGATTTAGATATTTCCATCGGTGAGAAAATTGTATTCAAACAAAATAATTCACAGATGAAAGTTAGTAATGGTGAACTGGCTAAAGTAATAGGTTTTGAAAAGGATAAATTCAATAATCCTAAAGCTATGATGGTTCAAATGGAAAGTGATAGCAGAATTGTTAGAGTTGATTTAAAGGAATATGACCAGTTCAAACATGGCTATGCAAATACTATTCACTCATCACAAGGTATGACTGTAGATAGTGCTTATATTGTAGCTAGTGAAAATATGAATGCTAATTTAACTTATGTTGCTTTAACTCGACATAAGCAAAATATTCAAATCAATTATAGTGCTTTAACTTTTGCAACTAATGAAAAAGAAACTGTTAAGACCCCTGACGGTAAAGTTTCTTATGACCATAATTACAAACCAGTAGAAAGAGAAGTAACGGCTTTTGAAAACTTCAAAAAGGTACTTGGACGTTCAGAAACTAAAGAGTTCTCTACAGACTTCACACTTGTAGAATCTAAAGATAATTTAATGAAGTCTTATTTAAATGATCATAGATTGCATTTAGAGAATAAGCGTGAATTGTTTGGAATAAATAGCAAGCTGTATTCATTGACCAGTGAAAATAAAACATTCACTAAAGAAGAAATCGTTTCTGAAGTTAGAGCAAGTTTGAAATCTAAAGCCTTACTTGGTGACGAGATCGTTAAGTTTAACGGCAATATGAATATAGCAAAAGGTGAGCTTGTAAAACTTACTAATGATCTTGAGATTAAAACAGGACTATTTAAAAAGGTAACTTTTGAAAAAGGTACTGAATTAAAAGTTATTGATGCTTATAAAGTTAAAGATAAGCCAGTAATGAAAGCACGAATTAAAAATGAAGAATACGAGATTCCTTTCAATAAATTGAATCTTGAATATTCAGATAAATACTTTAATGAGTTTAAAGACCAGTCAAAAGCTAGATTCGATTCACGGCATAAAACTGAAGTCTATACAGAGTTTAGAGAACAGCTTTTAAAGCAAAAAGCGAATGCACCAAAAGACAATTTGAATGCACCTAATCAGCGTATTAAAAACCCAAATACGCCTAATCGAAACACACCTAAATATTAAATGAGGGCGGTTTTATGAATAATTTTATACATAATGGAAAAATTGTTAGTCCTGATGATGAAGTATTAACACAGGCAATTTTGCAAGAGTGTTATCAAAAAGGGATTAGACCTATTTGCGCTTGTCTGCCACAAAAAAACATTGAAATGTATATCGCTAAAATTGGCGAAAACTTTGTTTTAAAGCGTATGCCTAACAGCGCAGATCAGCACGACTTTAGTTGCCTAAGCTATGAGCCACCTACTGAAATTTCAGGACTAGGCGAGGTTATTGGGGAAGCTATCAAGACAGATGAAACAGGGGCAAGTGTTTTAAAGTTTGAGTTCAGTTTGTCAAAAAGCAATGTATCCAAACAAGCGCCTACGCCAAGTGATACACCTAAAGATACTGTAAAAGCTGAAACAACAAAATTGACCTTAAAAGGGACGTTAGATTACTTGCTTGAAGAAGCTTTGTTAAACCGCCACCAACCGAACATGAAGCATAATTGGTTTCAATTTCGCAAGGCATTAAAAGTAGCTTTGAATGATAAAAAGAATAAAAAAGATGATTTAAGTGGATTGGTTTATATCCCTGAATATTACGACCAAACCAAACACAATGAGATTGAAGCCCGAAGAAAAGCAGAGTTGGCAGACCTGAAAGTTAAAGGCAATAAACGCCCATTAAAAATATTTATTGGTGTGATTAAGTCTATTGAAGATGCACGTTTTGATGGGGGCAGAATCATTCTAAAACATGCCCCAACCTTGCATTTATTTATGGATGCAAAAATGTATAGCCGAGTTAATAAACGCTTTGAAGCCGAGCTTGAGCAGGCGCATTATCAAGACGATGTAAACCTATTAGCAATTGGGACTTTTGGATTTGCGGATAGTGGTATCGCAAAGATTGAAGAAATTGCTCTAGTGCCTTTAAATCAAACTTGGCTACCATTTGAGAGCTTGGGTGAAAAAGAACTCTTAGACACGCTTACAATGCAGAATAGGTCATTCATTAAGTGCTTGCGATATAATCTAAGCCCTAAAAGTCCAATTGCAAACGTATTGCTTACAGACACCAACCCACCAACGGCATTTTACTTAATCAATGATCAGACTGAAGATTCTTATATTACTGAAGCAAAGGAATTGATTGCTTCAAGTGAGTTCACATCAATTCTGGTCAATGTCGATCGGGACGTTGTAGACATTCCACCACCTGAAAATAAACCGTTGTTAGGCTATAACAATCATACTGACACCGCAGTTAATAGTTAAGGATTCATATATGGATTACCAAGAACAGGAACAATTTAAAATTTTTGCGGGCTTTGTCGCTTTTCTGATAGCTGTTTTTTGCTTTCTAGTATGGAAAGGCTCAAGTGCCGTAGGTTTAGATTTTGCCACTGGAATGAAGTCTAGTGTTGGCTTAATTGCTTTGGTAGTGGCGCTGTACTTTGCTATCAAATGGGATATACCTAAAGCTATGCTTTACCCTACGGTAGCTGTTTTATTGGTTGTCTGCTTATTCCCTGCATTAAATTATTATGCGCTTGAAGCTTCAGAAAAATCATTTAATCAAACAACTAATTTTCTTGGTCAGCCAGTACAAGAATTTTCAGCGACCACAATTACCGTTATGTGGGGCATGTGGTATATGAAAGCGGTTTACATGCTTGTAGCGGGCTTAATTGGAGTTGTTCTACAAAGAATTAGGTATCCTGAAGAAAATTATTTTTAAGCGTACTAAGCAAAAAAAGCCAGTTCTATACTGGCTTTTTTATTTTTCTAAAAGGTTGTTTTTAGTCTAAGTTTCTTTTAATGATGATTTTGTATTTATTATGGTCACGCTTTCCACGTTGCCCTGAAAAATATATTCCTGAAGTAGATACATTGTCTGAATTAATCAAAACAAATGGTAAATTTTGTTTCGCTAGAGTGATATAAGCTTCAACACAATCTTTTAACTCATTGTTTTTTTGATCTTTTGGCAAGTCAGCTACGATAAAGCCAACATTAAGTTGATGCTTTTCAAATGTTTCAATAGCTTCACGTTGATCTGCGTCATAGTGAATTTTATTAATTAGTCTAGATATACAAATTGAAATAATTTCATAAACAAGAATTGCGAGTGCTAAAAACATCCCCGCAAAAACTGTAATTTCTTTGCTAAAAATTACACCTAAGTATTCACTTATAATGAATTTAATAAAAATAACTAAAGCTACAACGAAAATCAAAATTTTCAGTATGTTTAGAAGAGATGGATCCGTAAATTTGAACAACTCCTATAAGTGATATTCTGCTCCTCAAATGATGTTATAAACATCAATATATGGAGTATTTTATGGCACGTAGACCAAGAAGAAATCATTCAAATGATTTT
>NZ_JACAXD010000025.1:0-46611 GCF_013391485.1 Acinetobacter sp. SwsAc5 | reverse complement strand
CCTATTTAAGTGATGTGCTGAAAAGGTTGCCGACACATAAAGTGACTCAGATTGAAGAATTGCTACCACACCGCTGGAAACCGGAACCGAATTAAAAAATAGGCATGGGGTTCAGCGGACGCTTACGAATGTGTCAATGACTATTTATTTTCTAAATAGTATGCAGGATATGCATTTAAGATTAGCCATATCTACTAAAGTCTAAATTATGATACATATAAAGCATACGATTAGGCTTAGGAATAGTGAATTATGGCGTTTTACGGTGATACGGACTCACAAGAAACCCAAGAATGGCAAGACGCCTTTGATGCTGTGTTACAACATATGGGTACTGAACGGGCAGCATTTTTACTCGAAAAACTGTACCAACGTGCAATTGCAAAGCATGTACCCATTCAGCGATTAAATACTCCTTACCTCAATACCATTTCAGTGGAAGAACAACCTGCCATGCCGGGCGATCAGGATATGGAGCGTCGTATTCGCGCCCTGATTCGCTGGAATGCGTTGGCAATGGTATTGCGTGCCAATAAAACAGGTGATGATTTAGGTGGTCACCTTGCAAGTTTCGCATCTTCAGCCACATTATATGATGTTGGTTTTAACCATTTCTTCCGTGCCAATAGTGATCATTTTGGCGGTGATATGATCTACTACCAAGGTCACTGTGCACCCGGTATTTATGCCCGTTCATTTTTAGAAGGGCGTTTAACCGAAGATCAATTAAATAATTTCCGCCGTGAAGTGGGCGGTAACGGTTTACCTAGCTATCCACATCCTTATTTAATGCCTGACTATTGGCAGTTCCCAACGGTATCGATGGGTCTGGGTCCAATCATGTCAATTTATCAGGCACATATTCAAAAATATTTAATGAACCGCGGTTTGATTAAAGAAGAAGACCGTAAAGTCTGGGCATATCTAGGCGATGGTGAAATGGATGAGCCAGAAAGTTTGGGTGCAATTTCACTGGCAGGTCGTGAAAAGCTAGATAACCTGATTTGGGTGGTGAACTGTAACTTACAGCGTTTAGATGGCCCTGTACGCGGTAACGGTAAAATCATTCAAGAACTTGAGTCGTTATTCCGTGGCGCAGGTTGGCGCGTGATTAAAGTGGTCTGGGGGCGTCATTGGGATGCTTTATTAGACAAAGACGACACAGGTGCATTAAGAGCCATTATGGAAGAAGCGGTGGATGGTGATTATCAGCGCTTGCAAGTGAAAGGTGGTGCATACGCTCGTGAGAAATTCTTTGGTAAATATCCTGAAGCCAAAGAATTGGTCAAAGATTTAAGCGATGAAGATATTGATAACCTGAACCGTGGTGGTCACGATCCGTACAAAGTATTTGCGGCGTATGCTGAAGCATGTAAGGCCAAAGGTCAGCCAACGGTCATTTTAGCCAAAACTGTCAAAGGTTATGGTTTGTCTGATGAAATTGAAGCGGTGAACAAAACCCACCAAATCAAAAAAATGCAGTTGGATTCTTTAAAATATGTACGTGACCGCTTCAACTTGCCATTTAGCGATGAGCAACTTGAAGAAGTGCCGTTCTATCGTCCAAGTGAAAATTCGCCTGAATTGAAATATATGAAAGCGCGTCGCGAAGCGTTGGGTGGTTATTTGCCTGCGCGTCGTAAAGACAGCGAAGCTTTACAAATTCCTGAATTATCAGTTTTCGATTCAGTCTTGGCAGGTTCAGGTGGCAAAGAACAATCGACCACTATGGTGATGGTGCGTTTGATTTCTGCCCTGCTCAAAGAAAAAGCCATTAAAGACCGTGTGGTACCCATTGTACCCGATGAAGCACGTACTTTCGGTTTAGAAGGCATGTTCCGTCAACTGGGTATTTATGCCGCACATGGGCAAAAATACACCCCTGAAGACCAAGAACAATTGATGCATTATCGTGAAGCCAAAGACGGTCACATGCTGCAAGAAGGCATTAACGAAGCAGGTGCAATGAGTGCTTGGGCAGCTTTGGGTACCAGTTATTCGACCAATAACTTACCAATGATCCCAATGTATATGTATTACTCCATGTTTGGTTTCCAACGTATTGGGGATATTGCATGGGCGGCAGGTGATGCACAGGCGCAAGGTTTCTTGTTGGGTGCCACTGCAGGACGTACCACACTCAATGGTGAAGGCTTGCAACACCAAGATGGTCACTCGCATATTTTAGCCAATACCATTCCAAACTGTGTGTCTTATGACCCATGTTTTGGTTATGAGCTTGCCGTGATTGTGCATGATGGTTTGCAGCGCATGTATGTCAATCAGGAGCGCGTGTTCTATTACCTCACTGTAATGAATGAAAACTACGAGCATCCTGAAATGCCACAAGGTGTGGAAGAAGGCATTAAGCGCGGTATGTATTTGCTGCAGGAAGATGAAAAAGCCACGGTTCAATTGCTGGGTTCAGGCGTGATTTTGCGTGAAGTCATCAAAGCGGCGAAAATCTTGCGTGAAGAGTATCAAATTCACTCGAATGTCTACAGTGTGACCAGTTTTAATGAATTGGCGCGTGATGGTATGGCGTGTGAAGAATACAACCGTTTGCATCCATTGGCTGAAGAAAGCAAAGAGCCGTGGATCTCACAACAGTTACGTGGCAAGGATGGCATTGTCGTGTCTGCTACCGATCACATGCGCGCCTATAGCGAGCAAATTCGCGGTTACTTGCCAGACAATCGTCCATTTGTTGCCTTAGGTACCGATGGTTATGGTCGTTCCGATACCCGCGGTAACTTGCGTAGCTACTTTGGGGTCGATGCAGCACATATTGTGGTAGCCACCTTGAAAAAACTGGCTGATGAAGGCGAAGTCGATGCGCGTTTGGTCAAAGATGCAATCTCGACATTTGAGTTAGATACAGATCGTCCTGTCGCGTGGGCACCGCAAGCGGTTCCTGAAGTACAAGCGGTTGCTGACTACAAAGAGGAGCACTGATCATGCAAATTCAAACGCCTGATATTGGTGTCGATAAAGCCACAGTTGCAGATATTCTTGTCAAAGTTGGCGACACGATTGCAGTTGATGACAGCATTGTTCTGTTGGAATCAGACAAAGCTTCTGTTGAAGTACCCAGCACCGCTGCAGGGGTAGTGAAAAGTATTTTGGTACAACAAGGCGATGAAGTGACTGAAGGTGCGGTGCTGATTGAGCTAGAAACAGAAGCTCAAACCGCAGTTGCTACAGAAGTTGCTGCACCGCAAGCCGAAGTGGACGCGGCACCGAAGCAAGATGCTGAACCAGTGGTCGCTGCAGCACCAAGCTCAGCGACATCAAACACTGCGCAAGAAGTAGATGTACAAGTACCTGACATTGGCGTGGAAAAAGCCGTTGTTGGGGAAATTTTAGTACAAGTGGGCGATGCGATTGATGTGGATCAAAGCATTATTGTGGTGGAGTCGGACAAAGCTACAGTAGAAGTGCCAAGTACGGTGTCGGGTACAGTTACCGCTATCCAAATCAATACGGGTGATACCGTAAAAGAAGGTGTGGTGATTCTGAAAGTGAAAACCGCCGCTGCTGCAGTCACACAGGTGGAAACACCTCAAGTGGCATCAGCAGAAGCGGCTGCTGCAACAGCGAGCGCAGCAACTGCATCTGCACCACAAACAACAGCATCAGCACAGGTTGAAGTCGCAGTGCCTGATTTAGGGGTCGATAAAGCCACAGTGGCAGAAATTTTGGTACAAGTAGGTGATACAGTTGCCGCTGACCAAAGTTTGATTGTGGTGGAATCAGACAAGGCTACGGTAGAAGTGCCAAGTACTACTGCAGGCGTGATTCAAGCGATTCATGTAGAATTAGGACAAAGTGTTGCGCAGGGCAATGCCTTAGTGACGATAGTAACTGCAAGCGCAGCTGCACCAACAGCAGTTGCAGCAGCTCAAGTTGCCTCTGCACCAAGTACATCGCCAGCAGTCAGTGCTGCATCTACAGCACAAACCACGACAGTTGCAGCAAGTGCGCATACGAATGTAGATAAATTGAGTAAGGCGCAACATGAAGCCAATGCAAAAGTGTATGCAGGCCCTGCTGTGCGTAAACTGGCACGTGAGTTGGGTGTCGTTTTAGCAGATGTAAACGCCACTGGCCCACATGCGCGTGTACTCAAAGAAGACTTGAAGGCTTATGTCAAAGCGCGTCTTACTGCGCCGCAGACTGTTCCTGTCGCTGCTACAACACAGCAAGTTACAGGTTTGCCAAAGCTACCTGACTTTAGTGCATTTGGTGGTGTGGAAGAAAAAGATTTGACGCGCTTACAACAAGTGTCAATTCCGCAATTGTCCCTGAACAATTACATCCCACAAGTCACGCAATTTGATTTGGCCGATATTACCGAGCTAGAAGCGTGGCGCGGTGAATTGAAAGCCAACTTCAAAAAAGAAGGTGTTAGCTTGACCATTTTGGCGTTCATTGCCAAAGCAGTAGCGCATTTGCTGAAAGATGAGCCATATTTCGCTGCGCATCTGGCAGACGATCAAAAGTCTGTGCTGCTGCGTAAAGAAATCCACATGGGCATTGCGGTGGCAACCCCCGATGGTTTAACCGTGCCTGTACTACGTAATCCAGATCAGAAATCGATTAAACAAATTGCGATTGAACTGGGTGAGTTGAGTCAAAAAGCGCGTGATAAAAAGTTGTCGCCTAAAGATTTACAAGGTGCAAACTTTACCATCACCAGTTTAGGTTCGATTGGCGGTACGGCATTTACGCCGTTGGTGAACTGGCCGCAGGTTGCGATTTTGGGTATTTCACCAGCGACCATGCAGCCTGTCTGGAATGGTGAAGGCTTTGATCCGCGCTTGATGTTGCCATTGTCATTGTCGTATGACCATCGGGTAATTAATGGCGCAGATGCAGCACGTTTTACCCATAAACTGACCCAGTTGTTGGCAGATATTCGTAGCTTGCTGCTCTAAACTCAGAAAAGCTTTATAAAACCCTGCTGCGGCAGGGTTTTTTGTCACTGCCGTTATTCGGCTAAATTTGCTTAACCGCAGTATTCCGTTTAGAATAGCTGTACTTCATTGGGGAGTAGCCGCTTTTTACTAATTTCTGTTTCAACTGAATGCAGTAAAAAGGTGATGGTCAACATATTTGTTCCACAGAACATGGTCATCATAGCAAAGAACCAAGTCTGCTTTTTCAAGCTTTCTTTTGTTGGCAAGACCTTTGATTTATCACTCTGCAGATTTTGGCTAGCAGGAGGGATAGGTCATTGGTATGTGTGCTAGCCAGAGAAAAACATCATGTATGAATTCCTCATCTCGACTGCCATTGTCGCCTTAGCCGAAATGGGTGATAAAACCCAACTATTGGCTTTATTACTCGCGGCACGTTTTCGTAAACCTGCTCCAATCTTGGTTGCTATTTTACTGGCAACACTCATTAACCACGGACTTTCTGCAGTTTTAGGGCAGTGGATTACCACGGTACTTAGCCCAGAAATTTTATTGTGGATTTTATCTTTAGGTTTTATTGGTATGGCGATTTGGATGCTTATTCCAGATCAGCTAGATGATGAAACTGAAAGCATCAACAAGTGGCAAAAATACGGTGTATTTGGCGCGACCTTTGTGTTGTTCTTTTTGGCAGAAATTGGCGATAAAACTCAAATTGCCACAGTGGCTTTAGCCGCACGTTATGACAGCGTGTTTTGGGTCATGCTTGGAACCACTTTGGGGATGATGCTGGCCAATGCACCTGCGGTATTTATTGGCAATAAATTAGCGACCCGATTGCCAATTGCTTTAATTCATAAAATTGGTGCACTGATTTTCCTAATTATTGGTGTGTCGACTTTGGCGCAACATTATTTATTCTAAACTATTCATTAAAATGCATAAATCCTGAGCAAATTGCTCGGGATTTGTTTATTTGAATGCTGCTGCAATTCACTGATATTTCAGGTAATCTGAGCCATTTTATTTATTGTAACTTTCCATAAATAGCTATATGTTATTCAATGATAGAAAATCTATTTTTAAAATGAAAAAATTGGGGATTGGTTATGGCATTTGACCGTACAACATCGCAGGTCTTATTTGATAATGGGACACATAAATGTATTAGTTTTACCAGTTTGGTCAAAGGTGAAGGTGTTCAGGCCAACCAATTTCTGATCATTGATAATAACCGTGCCGCAGTGCTAGACCCAGGTGGCGACCTGACCTATGTACCACTGACCATGGAATTAAACAAATATACCCGTTTGACCAATCTTGACTATGTCATGGCATCGCACCAAGACCCAGACATCATCACTTCAATGCCGCGTTGGTTGGTCTATACCGAAGCAAAAATCGTAGCATCAAAATTGTGGGCGCGTTTCTTGCCGCACTTAAGCTCATCTTTTATGAGCGACCGTATGAAAGGCAACTGGTTAGATCGTTTGGTGGAACTGCCAGATGAAGGTCAGGCAATTCCTTTGGGCGAGTCTAAAATTATTGCTGTGCCTGCGCATTTCTTACACTCTGTTGGTAATTTCCAGTTTTATGATCCTATCGCCAAAATTTTATTTTCTGGTGATATGGGTGCGTCAATGGTGGAAGATGCTTCAATTCCATTGACTGATTTTGCTGCGCATATTCCTGCGATGAAAGGTTTCCATCAGCGCTATATGTGTTCCAATAAAGTGATTCGCCTCTGGGTGAATATGGTACGCACCATGGACGTTGAAATGATTGTGCCGCAACACGGTACGCCATTTGTGGGCAAAGAACAGGTGAACCAATTCCTAGACTGGATTGAAACATTGGAATGTGGCGTCGATTTGATGGATGAACACGTTTTTAGCTGCCCTGAATAAGCGACAAAAAAAGCTGAAAAAACTGTAAAAAAAACTTGAGTGCAAAAACAACTTTTTTTAAGATTTTCGCCCAAAAACGATTTTTTTGATGACGAGAACTTAACGAATGTTGTCTCAAGTACCTACAGCCGATGCCTGCTTAAGCTGCGGCGCGTGTTGCGCTTATTTCCGTGTTTCATTTTATTGGGCTGAAGGCATGAATATGCCTGAGCACTACACGGAACCAGTAACAGCAGTCTATTCATGCATGTGTGGTACCAATCAGAGTCAGCCGCGTTGTGTCGCTTTAGAAGGTGAAGTTGGACAGCAAGTGAGCTGCGGGATTTATGAATTACGCAGCAGCTCTTGTAAAGAAGTGCAAATTGCCGATGATCAATGCAATAAAGCACGTCGTGCGCATAACATGATTCCATTTGTGCAAGTCGATCCAGCCATTTCTGTGAATGATGATGACTTCGATCAAGTGGTTTAATGGTGCTTTAAGTTGTTGATCGCAATCCAGATTGGAAAAGCAAAGCTGCGGCTTTGCTTTTTTTGTGGCTCAATTTTGGGTAGATAGCCAAATCATGATTCAGATTGAAGCGGCTTTATCTGCCTGAAAAATGAAACCTCGCAAGTTTTAAACTTGCGTGGCTAAAAAGCAAACTAGGAGTGAAAACCTCAATTTTTAGATGAAAATTACCGATTTTTTCATGCTGCATCCCCCAGAAGGGCAGAATAAAAAATATTTCTTAGAGAACAAATGAAATTTGTGCCCAGATTTGTTTATAATGGCTCACGGAAATTACCAGTGAGACTGTTATGCTGACCATCGTTCAAGAAGCGTTAACCTTCGATGATGTCTTATTACTCCCTGCCTATTCTACTGTTCTCCCAAAAGATGTCTCCTTAAAGACACGTTTTACGCGCGGCATTGACCTGAATATTCCTTTGGTTTCAGCAGCAATGGATACGGTGACTGAATCTCGTATGGCAATTGCGATGGCGCAAAACGGTGGTATTGGTATTTTGCATAAAAACATGGACATCGTTGCGCAAGCAGCCGAAGTGCGCCGTGTGAAAAAATTTGAAGCGGGTATGGTGAAAGACCCGATTACCGTAACGCCAGAAACTACAGTACGTGAATTGATTGCGCTGACTCAAGCCAACAATATTAGCGGTGTACCTGTGGTAAAAGATGGCAAAGTAGTGGGTATTGTGACAGGACGTGATACACGTTTTGAAACCAACCTTGAACAACCTGTCAGCAACATCATGACAGGTCAAGATCGTTTAGTGACAGTACGCGAAGACGAATCTAAAGAAAACATTCAAGCTTTATTGCAACAGCATCGTATTGAAAAAGTCTTGGTGGTGAATGACCAGCAGGAATTAAAAGGCTTAATTACGGTCACTGATTTCCGTAAAGCAGAATTGTATCCAAACAGCTGTAAAGATGACTTAGGTCGTTTACGTGTGGGTGCTGCAGTGGGTACAGGCGCAGAAACACCAAGCCGTGTAGAAGCATTGGTTGAAGCAGGTGTCGATGCGATTGTGGTTGATACTGCACACGGTCACTCTGCAGGTGTAATTGAGCGTGTACGTTGGGTAAAAGCTAACTATCCACAAGTTCAAGTAATTGGCGGTAACATTGCAACTGGCGATGCTGCTTTGGCATTGTTAGATGCAGGCGCAGACGCAGTGAAAGTGGGGATTGGTCCAGGTTCAATCTGTACCACACGTATTGTGGCAGGTATTGGTATGCCGCAAATCTCTGCAATTGACGCTGTTGCCAATGCATTGAAAGAACAGATTCCATTAATTGCCGATGGTGGTATTCGCTTCTCTGGTGATATGGCCAAAGCGATTGGTGCAGGTGCAAGTACCATTATGGTGGGTTCATTGCTTGCTGGTACTGAAGAAGCACCGGGCGAAGTTGAATTCTTCCAAGGTCGTTACTACAAAGCATACCGTGGTATGGGTTCATTGGGTGCAATGGCGGGTGCAACAGGTTCTGCAGACCGTTATTTCCAAGACTCGAAAGCAGGTGCAGAAAAACTTGTACCAGAAGGTATTGAAGGTCGTGTACCGTACAAAGGCCCAATGGGCAACATCGTGCATCAGATGATGGGTGGTTTACGTTCATCTATGGGTTATACAGGTTCTTCAACCATTGAAGATCTACGCCAAAATGCTAAGTTTGTGAAAATTACTGCAGCAGGTATGCAGGAATCTCACGTGCATGATGTGACGATTACCAAAGAAGCGCCGAACTATCGCGTTGGTTAATATTTAGTATCGTTTTCAAATAAAAGCCGTCATCAATGTGACGGCTTTTTCATTTTTGGTGTAAAGTAACTCGCAGTAAAAAAGTGATGATAAAGATCACCCCTAAGAAGTGAGAACAATATGAGTTATTTTGGTACAGACGGCATTCGAGGGAAGTTTGGAGAGTTACCAATTACACCTGAATTTGCATTAAAACTAGGTTTTGCAGCAGGTAAAGTTTTAAAAAAGCACACCAAAAAAAATAAACCTATTGTGGTATTGGGTAAAGATACACGTCTTTCAGGCTATATTTTAGAAGCAGCATTACAGGCAGGTTTAAATGCCGCAGGTGTCTATGTGCATTTGCTCGGTCCATTGCCTACGCCCGCTATTGCGCACTTAACCCGTGCCCTGCATGCCAGTTTAGGCATTGTGATTTCAGCATCGCATAATCCGTATTTTGATAACGGGATTAAATTTTTCTCGGGCGAAGGGAAAAAGCTGCCAGATGCCTTGCAAGAAGAAATTAACCAAGAATTGCAGCAAGAATTAAAAATTGATGATACGGCCAACTTGGGTAAAAGCGTTCGTGTTAAAGATGCCAATGGGCGTTACATCGAGTTTTGTAAATCGACCTTTCCATATCATTTAGATTTAAATGACCTCACCATTGTGGTCGATTGCGCCAATGGTGCTGCCTACAATGTTGGCCCTGCGGTATTCCGTGAATTAGGTGCGAAAGTGATTGCCATTCACAATGAGCCAAATGGTTTAAACATCAACGAAAATTGCGGCTCAACCCATCCTGAAAGTTTGCAAAAAGCAGTGCTTGAGCATCAGGCGGACTTGGGTGTTGCATTTGATGGTGATGCAGACCGTGTGATTTTGGTGGATAGTCAAGGCAAGCAAATTGATGGTGACCACATTTTATATATTCTTGCCACACAAGGCTCGAAAAAACCTGCAGGTATTGTTGGGACGTTAATGAGCAATATGGCGCTGGAATTGGCGTTAGAAAAAGCCCAAGTACCATTACTCCGTGCCAATGTCGGTGACCGTTACGTGCTACAAGGCCTGGAAGAAAATGGCTGGGTTATTGGTGGTGAGCCATCGGGGCATATTTTGACTTTGGACAAGAGCACCACAGGTGATGCAATTATTGCTGCCTTGCAAGTGTTAACGGTGATGGTCGAACAAAATAAAGCCCTACATGAATTGGTGGCAGATTTTAAACTGTTGCCAAATGTGCTGGAAAACGTGCGCTTAGCAAATATGTTTGATCCGTATACCGTTCCTGCCTTGGTGGAAGAGTTTGACCGTGCTACGGAACAGCTGAAAGGTCGTGGACGCTTATTGATTCGTAAATCGGGCACTGAACCTGTGATTCGTGTCATGGTGGAAGGTGATGATTTGGCTGAAGTGAAGGCAATGGCGAAAGATTTAGCAGATGCTGTACGTCGTCATGCCGTCTAAAGGGAGTAAATCGTGAGTGATTTAATTAAAGATTTAAGTGAGCTGCGTTTAAGTTACCAAAAAGGTGAATTGCTAGAAGCACAGGTCAGTGCCAATCCGCATATTCAGTTTTTGAATTGGTTTAACCATGCCTTAGAAGCCAAGCTACATGAACCCTATGCGATGTCATTGGCGACTGCCAATGCACAAGGTCGTCCGCATGTGCGTACTGTGTTGCTGCGCGGAGCTACCGAAGCAGGTTATGACTTTTATACCAATTATGACAGTCAAAAAGGGTTGGATTTAGCCGCCAATCCTTATGCTGAATTGTTGTTTTACTGGCCTGAACTGGAGCGTCAGATTCGTGTCAGTGGCTATGTCGAAAAAATTGATGAGCAAGAATCGACTGCGTATTATCACAAACGCCCGCGTGATAATCAGATCGCTGCGCATATTAGCACTCCGCAAAGTGGTGTGATTGCCAGTCGTGAAGAACTACAGGCGCGTTTCCAAGACTTGCATGCCCAAGTGGGTGATCAATCTGAATTGCAAAAACCTGTATTTTGGGGCGGTTACCGCTTGCAGCCTGATTATTACGAATTTTGGCAAGGTCGTCCGAACCGTTTGCATGACCGCTTAGCTTATGAAAAAATTGAAGGTGAGTGGAAACTACAACGCTTGATGCCTTAAATGACTGGAAACTATGTCAAAAATTCTAATAAAACAAAGACCTTTACTTACACGCCCTGAAAACTTTCAGGGCGTCTCTACATTTGTTGCCCAAATTTTAGCGCGCCGTGGCGTTGCGTCTGAGCAGGAGCTAGAACTTAAACTGAAGCACTTGCTTGCTCCAAGCATGAAAGGTCTACCAGAAGCAATTCAGCTAATGGATCAGGCGATTGATCAGCAGAAAAAAATTGTAATTGTGGGCGATTATGATGCCGATGGCGCGACCAGTACCACACTCATGATTTTGGCATTGCGCGAAATGGGCGCACAGGTGCAGTATTTAGTACCTGACCGTTTTAAATATGGTTATGGCTTAACCCCCGCCATTGCCGATTTGGCTTTTGAGCGTTATGCACCTGATTTATTAATTACGGTAGATAACGGAATTTCCAGTCATGCAGGTGTGGAGCGTGCGCAAGCTTTGGGGATGCAGGTCATCATCACCGATCACCACCTCACTACAAAAGCCACTCCAAATGCAGAGGCTGTGGTGAATCCGAATCAATTGGGTTGTGATTTCCCAAGTAAAGCTTTGGCAGGTGTGGGCGTGGCATTTTATGTGTTGGCGAACTTATCCAGTCAGCGTAAAAAACAGGGCAAATCTGCTGCAAATTTAACGCAATATTTAGATTTGGTGGCCTTGGGCACCTATGCCGATGTCGCTAGTCTGGATTATAACAACCGTATTTTGGTGGATGCAGGCTTAAAACGGATACAGCAGAATTTATGTCGTCCTGGGATTAGCGCATTGCTGGATTTGGCAGGACGTGAACCCGCACAGCTCAAAGCGCAGGATTTGGGTTTTGTCTTGGGGCCACGCATTAATGCTGCAGGGCGCATGGAAACCATGGACATTGGAATCGAGTGTTTACTGTCGGCGGATATGCAAAGTGCCTATGCTTTGGCGCGTCAGTTAAATAGTTTGAATCAGGAACGCCGTCAGGTTGAAGGGCAAATTAAACAAGATGCGCTGGCAGAGTTGGAAAAGCTGCAGTTAGATCAAAGCGATTTACCGCATGCCTTGATCATGTTTGAAGAACATTGGCACCAAGGTGTAATTGGAATTGTTGCAGGACGCTTAAAGGAACAGTTTCATCGCCCTGCGATTGTATTTGCTGCCGATGAAGATGGTGAGCATATTAAAGGCTCTGCCCGTTCAATTGAAGGGGTTCACATACGTGACACCATTGAATTGGTCGCAGAGCAATATCCATATTTGGTCAGTCATTTTGGTGGGCATGCGGCTGCGGCAGGTTTGACCATTAAAAAGGCGCACTTTGCAGAATTTAAACAGGTCTTTGAACAGATCATTGCGCAAATGGATGCGGATTTATTTCATGCTGTGCTATGGACAGATGGTGAATTGCCGCAAGAAGCTTTTGATTTACACACGGTAGATTTATTACAGCATTTGGCGCCGTGGGGACAAAAGTTTCCGCAGCCTGTGTTTGAGGGACGGTTTAAAGTGGTTGATTTTAGATGGTTGAAGGACAGTCATTTAAAATTGCGTTTGGCATTGGACAATGGGCAAGTGGTTGATGCGATTGCGTTTGGTGCTAAAGATAAATTTGAATTTAACCCGATGCGGGATGATGTGCGTTTGGTTTATGAGTTAGAGCGCAATGTGTTTAATGGCAATGTGAGTTTGCAGTTGCAGATTGTGCATTTGGAGCAGTAATCCAAATAAAAAAATCCGCTCAAATTTGAGCGGATTTTTTTGCTTTTAATGTAAGGGATTAGAAGCGATAAGCAGCACGAAGACCGAAGACATTTGCATTTTCTTCAAAGTCAATAGAGCCTTCTAGGCTGACTTGTTGATTGAAGAATTTTTTAGCACGAATTTGGAAGGTATCATCTTCACCGTCATCGGTATAACCGAGGCCAATGCTAAATGTTTTGTCTAGATATAGATCTGTACCTAGAGTGAACATTTCATCATCAGCAAAAACAACACCACCCTCAAAGTTCATGTCATATGCACCGACTTGAGTAACGTATTTAGCACGTAAAGTTGCATCGGTATTATCAGCTTCATCGTTATCAAAGCCTACGATACCTGCTGCAATGAGTAAACCAGAAACAGGAAGATAACCTAACTCAGCTGTATAGTTTGTTGTATCAAAATCAAAGCCATCAAATTCAACTGTAGTTTGACCAATGCCAGCACTTACATAGAAGTCTGTATTTGGAACAAAATATTCCACGCCGATACCAAAAGAAGTACTCTCAGCTACATCAAAATCAATATAACTAATCTCAGCATTAACGTTGCTTGCACGATTTAAAAAGGCAGCTTCATTTAATGGTGAGTTCTTCACTTGACCTGGATTAAAGTAAAAAGTCCCATCAAGCGCAAAACCTGTAGAAGTATCTGCATTTTCATAATCAGGATCAATCACTAAAAGTGATCCACCAATTTCAGCTTGATACGCATGAGCTGTACTTAAACCAGCAAGAAGAGCAGTTGCAACTGCAATTTTTTAAACATTATTGAGATTCCCTCTGTTGTAGAAATATGACTGTTTTGTTACAGTTGTTGCTGATTGTACGGAAAATAAACATACAGTCAATGCACTATTTCTACCTAACTGCTTTATTTTAGTGCACAAAAAAGCACCCTTCCGAAGAAGAGTGCTGTTTGAGTATGTAATTAGGCTAAACTTAGAAGCGATATTTTGCAGCGACACCAAAGCGGTTATAGTCATTGTTGCCAACTTCACCAAAGCCAACACGGCCTTCGAGGCTGATTTGCGGGGTAAAGAATTTACGTGCATTAATACCAAATTCGTTAGTATCACCGTAGTCACGATCTTTACTGTAGTAGTCTACACCTAGACTTAAGGTTTTATCGATGAAGTAATCTGCCGCAAGATTATATTCGTCTAAATCACCAAAACCTGCGCCTGCTTCTAAGTTGATATCTTTACCATTGCTTAGAGAAGTGACATATTTAGCGCGAAGCGTAGGATCGACACCGTCGTCATAATCGTTGTCGTAGCCTTTTAGACCTGCAGCAATTAATAAACCTGGTGCGGGTAAATAACCGACTTCAGCGCCATAAACAGTCTCATCAAAATCGCCACCGCGGTCAAATTTCATATCGTCGCGACCAACATTACCACTCACATAGAAATCTGAGTTAGGAATGTAAACTTCAGCACCTACGCCGTAACGATGACGTTCATCATTACCGACTTCGTCATATTGGTATTTGGCATTTACGTTGCTAGCACGATCAAGGAACGCTGCTTCTGCCAAAGGTGCATTACGGGTTTGTACAGGGTTAAAGTAATAAGTACCATCTACACCGAATGAACCGCTTGAACTGCCGTTGTCTGGATCAATCAGTCCTGCTGATGCACCAATTTCAGCTTGGTATGCGTTCGCAGTACCAGTGATAGCCAAAGCTGAAAGTAGGGCTGATGCGATTGCTAATTTTTTCATGGAAAGTACCCCTCTGAAATCTGGTTAACAGTTAAACTTTTTGTTACAACTTTTAGTCTAGGCGAAAAAAAATCAGCGTCAATCACAGGAAAGTTGCCGCTTTGTTACAAGCGTAAATTTGTGTAATATTTTGAGTTTAAGTGATTGAAATAAAAATGAAATAATTAAATGTTTTGTTTTATTAAAACTATGTGTATTTTGTGAATTTTACTAAAGTTGATCATTAAATCATCAAACTTGTTTCATCTTTGTTTTATTTTGGCGGGTTGAAGCAATTACCATACACCACTTTTTAAGCATGTTTTCAGCTGAATGTGTCAGGCAAAAAATCAGGGCGATAGATCGGCCATTAAGATAAATATCCGTGTTAATCGTGCATGCTATTTTAGGTTGGATATCATCAGGCTCTCATTTTAAAAGTTTAAAGTGATCTTTATTTTTAACCACATTTAGCATTCAACCGATAAAAGCTGAAAAGTTATGCTGGAATTTGCAGCAGGGTAGAAATGCCAGAACAGGTCTGTGCTACAATTATCGGCTATTGAGCTTCATTGTTAATTGAGAGAATTTACGTGGAAATTAATCCTTATCTAAACCAATTAAAAGACTTGAACGAACGTGGTCAAACACTACGGGGGTATCTTTGACTACGATCTGAAAAAAGAGCGTTTAGAAGAGGTTCTCCGCGAGTTAGAAGACCCTGCCATTTGGAATGATCAAAGTCGTGCTCAAGCGATGGCCAAAGAAAAAGGCGAGCTTGAGAATGTGATTAATGTTCTGGAAGGTTTGGCAACCCAGTTAGAAGATGCACAAGCCATGCTGGATTTGGCGGTTGAAGCAGATGATGAAGATTTATTGGTGGATGTGCAGTCGGAGTTGACCTCTGCTGAAGAAGAGCTGGCCAAATTAGAATTTCGTCGTATGTTCAGCAACCCAATGGATCCAAATCCGTGTTATGTCGAAATTCAGGCGGGTTCAGGTGGTACAGAAGCGCAGGACTGGGCATCTATGTTGCTGCGTATGTATATGCGCTGGATTGAACGCCATGGCTTTAAAGCAGAATTGATGGAAGAGTCAGATGGCGATGTGGCAGGGATTAAATCTGCGACCATTCGCGTTGAAGGCGAATATGCCTATGGTTGGTTGCGTACCGAATCGGGTGTGCATCGTTTAGTGCGTAAATCGCCATTTGACTCAGGTAACCGTCGTCATACGTCATTTTCTGCAGTGTTCGTTTCACCAGAAGTGGATGACAATATTGAAATTGATATTAACCCTGCCGATGTCCGTACCGATACTTATCGTGCTTCAGGTGCGGGTGGTCAGCACATTAACAAAACTGACTCTGCGGTACGTTTAACCCACGCACCTACAGGTATTGTGGTGGCTTGTCAGAACCAACGTTCGCAACACGCCAACCGTGACCATGCGTGGAAACAGTTACGTGCCAAGTTGTATGAACTGGAAATGAGTAAACGTAATGAGGCGGCTCAAGCTTTAGAAGACTCGAAGTCTGATATTGGTTGGGGCAGCCAAATTCGTTCTTATGTATTGGATGATTCACGTATTAAAGACTTGCGTACAGGCGTGGAAACTTCAAATACAGGTGCGGTTTTAGATGGTGATTTAGACAAGTTTATTGAAGCCAGTTTAAAACAGGGTCTATAAGTTACGGTCTGTAAGACCGTAATAAGCCTGCCCAATTCAGTTGAGTTGCTTAAAAATTTATATAAATCGTAAAAAAACGATATTAATATCGAAAAAATACGATATATTAAGGGCAGCTGCTGAATTGGGCTTATATTTACGAATATGTGTCTGAATGATGGATGTCGATTTAATCTTTAAAGCCTTAGCCAATCCTACCCGTCGGCAAATTTTAGAATGGTTAAAAGCACCAGAACAATTTTTGTCGGTAGATGAGTGTGGCGACTTTAAGCGTGGCGTATGTGCAGGACACATTGAGCGTTTGGGCAAAGTGTCGCAATCGACCATGTCAAATCATTTATCGGTACTGCAACAGGCAGGTCTTATTCGTGCAGAAAAATATGGACAATGGTCTTATTTTTCTCGTAATGAAGCACTCATTCAGCAATATGTCGAATATTTAAAACACTCACTTTAACTGTGAGATTAGAGGCAAAAATGGCTGAATTAGACTCTCCTTTAGTTTTGGGTGATCTGCATCTAAAAAACCGTGTGGTGATGGCACCTTTAACCCGTAGCCGCGCCAGCGATGACCGTGTTCCAACGCCAATGATGGCAGAATATTATGCACAGCGTGCCAGTGCAGGTTTGATTCTTTCAGAAGCAACGGTAATTTCTGAAGAAGCCAATGGTTATTTAAATACCCCAGGATTGTTTACCGATGCTCAAGTGCAGGGTTGGAAACTCGTTACCGATGCCGTGCATGCCAAAGGTGGTTTGATTGTGGCGCAACTGTGGCATGTAGGTCGTGTTTCACATCCAGATTTACTCAATGGTGCAACACCAGTATCGGCAAGTGCGGTACAACAAGCAGGTTATGTCAGTTTGTTGCGTCCTAAACGTGAATATGTGTTGCCACGTGCCTTAGAAATTGCAGAAATCCACACCATTACCGAGCAATATAAACAAGCCGCCATCCGTGCCAAAGAAGCAGGATTTGATGGGGTAGAGTTGCATGCAGCCAATGGTTATTTGATTGATCAATTCCTGCAAAGCAAAACCAACCAACGTGACGATGAATACGGTGGTTCGGTTGAAAATCGTGCGCGTTTCTTGTTAGAAGTGATGGACGCCTTAATTGAAGTCTGGGGCGCAGGTCGAGTCGGTGTGCATTTAGCACCACGTGGCGATGAGCACGACATGGGAGATGATGATCCACGTGAAACCTTTGGCTATGTCATGCAGCAATTGGGGCAGCGTAAAATCGCCTTTTTCTTTACCCGCGAATATTTAGCCGAAGACAGCATTTCCCAAGAAATGAAAGTACGTTCAGGCGGTGTGCCATATATCGCGAACATGCGTTTAAGTCGTGCTGATGCCGTGGAATTATTGGCTTCGGGCAAGGCCGATGCGGTATCATTTGGTAAGGCGTATATTGCCAATCCAGACTTGTATGAGCGTTTATTGGTAGATGTACCTTTAAACGAACTCAAGTTGGAAAACATGATTGGTACAGCCGTTGCAGAAGGCTATATCGATTATCCAACTTTGGCGGAAACACAACACGCTGTAGAATAAAAGCCAGTATAGCGCCACATGCAATTAACATGCGCGTGTGGCTCTGTTATATTTTGCCGATAATCTTTCTTTGGGGCGCATCTTTTGGCTACTCCATTTTGGTATAACTTAGCCTTGGCGCTGTTAAAACCGATTTATCAGTCACGTATTCGTAAACGTGCCGAACATCCTGAGCAATTACAACAAGAACTGCTTGAGCGTTTTGGCCCATTTCAGCCCGCTAAAAATTTACATGCCATTTGGTTTCATGTGGTGTCGGTGGGAGAAACCAATGCCGCGCAACCTCTAATTGAACATTATTTAAAAGCGGGGCATCCTGTTTTAGTCACCAATACCACCAAAACAGGGCAGGCACGCGCCAAATCATTATTTTTAAAAGCACCGTATTTAGATTTATTTCAAGCTGTGTATTTACCTGCCGATCAGGTACATTTAATTCGTGAGTTTTATCAGAAATATCAGCCTAAATTATTGGCACTGGTCGAAACAGAATTGTGGCCTAATTTGATTGATCAGGCGCAGCATTTTCAAGTCCCGTGTTTGTTGATTAATGCGCGGCTTTCGGAAAAATCGGCCAAAGGCTATGCCAAAGTTAAAGGATTGACTCGTGGCATGTTGCAAAATTTGCAGCAACTTTTGGCGCAAGACTCTGCCACACAGCAGCGTTTTATCGCATTGGGGATGCCTGCCGAGCGTACAAACGTGGTGGGTAATATTAAATTTGATATTACTGCACCAGAAGATTTTGTAGAGCAAGCCGCGCAGTTGCAACAGACATGGCAATTGGTACATCGCAAAATTATTACCCTTGCCAGTACCCATGCGCCTGAAGAACAGCAATTATTGACTGCTTTGAAACCTTATTTCGCACAGCATCCTGAACTGTTATGTATTGTTGTGCCGCGCCATCCAGAGCGTTTTGATGAAGTGGCTATGCAGGTACAAAAACTGCAACTTAATATGCAGCGCCGTAGCTTGGCTGAAGCGATTCAACCTGAAACACAAGTGTATTTAGCCGATAGCATGGGTGAAATGTGGTTGTGGTACGCCTTAAGTCAGGCCTGTTATGTCGGTGGTTCGCTGAATGAACCTGGCGGTGGGCATAATATTTTAGAGCCTTTGGCCTTAAATGTCGCCACGGTATTGGGCAAAAATTATTTTAACTTCCAAAGTATTGTGGATGAGTTTGTTGCAGCAGAAGCCGTGTATGTGGTCGAAAATGCTGAACAAGCTGTAAATACGTTAACGCAATTGTTGTTTGAACCTGCGTTACGTGCACAGCTGAATCAAAATGCTCAAGTGATTATGTATAAAAATCGTGGCTCTTTAACTGAGCATATTCACGTGATTAATCAGTATCTTTAAATATGAATATCGTTTTGCTTGACCCTCGGCAGACCACAAATGAAGTGTGGTCTATTAGCACCCAGCGGCAAGTGCAGCATTTGCATACGCATGTTGGTGTGCAAGTCGGTGACACCTTGAAAGTCGGGATTCGTGGTGGCAAGCGTTATTTGACCGAAGTGGTGGAAGTCAGCGAGCAGCGAATTCAAGTCAAAGCCCTGCATGAAGAAGCTGTCCCAAAAAAACTGCCTGTGACCCTGATTGTGGCTTTGCCGCGCCCCAAAGTATTGCGTCGTTTAATTATGGATAGCGTGACGTTAGGTGTGGAAAAAATTATTTTACTGCACAGCTATCGGGTTGATAAAAGCTATTGGCAAACGCCATTTTTGCAGCAGCTCGATCAATATGTAACTTTGGGCTTGGAACAAGCAGGCGATACCATTGCACCTGAGATCCAACTTTATAAACGCTTTAAACCCTTTGTGGAAGATGTTTTGCCCGGTTTGATTTCTGCCGATTGTTCTGCTTATGTGGCGCATCCTTATACCGATCAAGCTATGCCACATGCCATCCAACATCCATGCAGTATTGTGATTGGCCCAGAAGGTGGATTTATTCCCTACGAAATTGATTTGCTCGAAAAAAACGGCTGCCAAGCGCGGCACTTGGGCAACCGTATTATTCGTACTGAAACTGTGATTGCTTATGTTTTAGGGCGTTTGTTTAGTGCGGGCTGAATCATCTTCATTGACTGCTGCATCACCACGATAAACTTTCACTTCCTGCACAGGATAAGGAATCGAAATGTGATGTTCGGCAAAAGCGGCAATTACCCGTTCTTGCACTTCACTGATGGATGCTGAAGTGGTGGTTTCCGTCGTATTTACCCACCAACGCACATTTAAATTAATCGAAAAATCGGCCAAGGCAGTGACATTGACGCTAAATGCAGGTTGGCTCAAGATTTTTATGTCACGGTCTAAAATGGCCAAAATAATATCTTTGGCTTTTTGTACGTCATCTTCATAACCAATACCGACCACAAACTCGCAACGACGACGGGTATAAGCCGTATTGACCGTCACGGCACTGGTATACACCGTAGCATTTGGAATCACGATGCGACGTCCATCGGGAGAGCGCAGGAAGGTGGCACGAATCTGAATATCTTCTACCGTACCTTCCATATTATTTACGATAATGTCATCACCAATTTTAAATGGCTCACCAATCAAAATCAGCACGCCCGATAATAAATTCTGGAAAATATCTTTAAAAGCAAAACCAATTGCAACAGAGCCTAGACCCAAAGCACTCATCAGTTGGCTTGGGGTAAAACCCGGAATTGCAATCACCATCGCAATCAGAAAACCAAAGAAAATAATTGCGGAACTACCGACCCGATTCAGCACCAAAACCAGATTTTGTCGGGTATAGGAACGATTGTTTAGGGTCTTGCGGACAAACCATTTAAACACACGGGCAAGCAGCCAAAACAGAATCAGCACCACGGCTGCAATCATTAAATACGGCACACGCTCCCAAAATCCTTCCATAATTTTGTCGATGGTGGAGTAGGCGTCATTGTACTTGGCCGTATGATTGATCACGGTTTGCGTGGTTTTTTCAGTGGCTTCCTGCAACAGCTGGCTGGTGTTTTCAGAAACTTCACTGAGTGAGGGTTTGGATTCTGCCACGATAATTCCGAATTCAAAATGAAGTGACTATTTTGCCTGAAAAACTCAATTTGGTTAAGGAAGCAATGCTTACTTGCGAGTATTTTAGACAACTTGGAGAGAAGTGATGAGCGTACTATTTTTTGGTGCTTAAAATGCTAGTTGTATGTGGTTTTATCTGTAAGACAGGGTCGTTGGCATGGATGATTGGCTGCGTAAAAAAATGTTAATACTCGCGATTATTGGACGATATTTTCTTTAAAAATAATGCAATGCGCAGTACAGTGGAATGTAAACCTGAAAAGTATGAATGCAAGGACATGGCATTCGATCAACGATTTGGCATGCTCTTGTTTGTATAAAATTTATGCGACTAAAGCCGAATGGTGAGCCATAAAAAAGAAAGTTCATACTGTAAATGTGCAGAAATAATAATCAATAACGTGGCATACATCTCGTGAGAGATGCAAGAACCTCAAGGAAGTAGCAGATGAAAGACGTATATCCTGTTCCAGATGAATTTAAAAAGACTGCCCGCACCACTGAGGCAGAATATTTTCAACGCTATCAACAATCTATAGATGACCCTGATACTTATTGGGCAGAGCAAGCCCAACGCTTAGATTGGATTAAACCTTTTACTCAAGTCAAAAATACCAACTTTGACCCCGAGCATTTTAAAATTGAATGGTTTGCCGATGGGCAACTGAATGTCAGTGCCAATTGCTTAGACCGTCATTTAAAAGAACATCCGCATAAACCTGCAATTATTTGGGAAGGAGATCATCCTTCTCGACATAAAGTGGTTTCTTTTGCTTCTTTGCATGATGAAACCTGCCGTTTTGCCAACGTACTGAAAAAGAACGGGGTGCAAAAAGGAGATCGGGTGGTGCTGTACATGCCGATGGTTTCCGAAGCTGCGATTGCCATGCTGGCCTGCGCGCGGATTGGTGCAGTGCATTGTGTGGTTTTTGGTGGTTTTTCTCCCGATGCTTTGGCTAGCCGAATTGAAGATTGTCAGGCCAAGTTAATTGTCACTGCCGACTCGGCCATGCGTGGTGGCAAGCCAATTTATTTAAAAGCCAATGTTGATGCTGCTCTAAAAGTAGCAGGTACCGACTGTGTGCAAAATGTGATTGTGGTGCACCGTACAGGAAATCCGATTGAGATGTTACCTGAACGCGACGTGTGGTATCACATGGAAATTATGTCGGTCAATGACATCTGCCCACCCGAGCCGATGAATGCCGAAGACCCATTATTCATTTTATATACTTCGGGTTCGACAGGAAAACCCAAAGGCGTTTTGCATACCACAGGCGGTTATTTGACCTATGTGAACAGCACGTTTCGAGAAGTCTTTGATCTGAAACAAGATGATGTGTTTTGGTGTACCGCAGATGTAGGCTGGATTACAGGGCATTCTTATGTCTTATACGGGCCATTGTCGAATGGTACATCAACCGTGATGTTTGAAGGGGTGCCGAACTATCCAAGTTGGGCGCGCACAGGGCATATTGTCGATAAACACAACATCACCATTTTATATACCGCGCCGACTGCCATTCGCGCCATGATGCGAGAGGGAGATCGTTTTGTACGTGAAAGTGACCGCAGCAGCTTGCGTTTACTTGGTTCAGTCGGTGAGCCAATTAATCCTGAAGCATGGAACTGGTATTACAACGTAGTAGGTGAAGGACGTTGCCCAATTGTAGATACATGGTGGCAAACCGAAACTGGGGGCATATTAATTTCAGCATTGCCGGGTGCAACGCCACTGAAACCCGGTTCGGCGACGCGCCCTTTATTTGGGGTACAACCCGCAATTGTCGATGCCGAAGGTAATGAACTGGAAGGCGCGACCGAAGGCAATTTAATTATGAAAGATTCATGGCCAGGGCAAATGCGCGGTATTTGGGGCGACCCTGCACGTTTTATTGAAGCGTATTTTTCGACCTATCCGGGTGCGTATTTTACAGGAGATGGTGCACGCCGTGATGAAGATGGCTATTACTGGATTACAGGGCGTGTGGATGATGTCTTGAATATTTCGGGGCACCGTTTAGGTACCGCAGAAATTGAAAGTGCCTTGGTGGCACATGAAGCTGTGGCTGAAGCGGCAGTGGTGGGTATGCCCCATGAGATTAAAGGACAGGGGATTTGCACCTTTGTAACCTTGCAAGTTGGTACACCTGAGTCAGAGGAGTTGCGTGAAGAATTAGTCAATTGGGTTCGCAAAATTTTGGGACCTGTGGCAACGCCTGATGCGCTGCATTGGGCACCTGCTTTACCCAAAACCCGTTCAGGTAAAATTATGCGCCGTATTTTGCGGAAAATTGCAGCGAATGAATTGGATAGTTTAGGAGATACATCTACTTTGGCTGAGCCGCAAGTGGTGGAGCATTTGATTGCAACGGTGTATGGGGAGAGGTAGGTTAAGGTTGCTGTCACTGTACACAAAGAAGTTAGATAAGGTTTGTTTTTTATTTTTTTCGATGAAGTAAGGTGATTGTTTATATCATCTTACTTTATGCGACAACTCGTGTCGTCTTGCTTGGTAATTTGCTTAGGTGATTAAAAAATAACTGTAGAATAAATAACCATCATACAGATGATGTGGAATGGCATGAATATTCTAGGGTTACAGGCCAAGTATCGGCGTTTATATCATGAAAACTCAATTTGGAAATTATTAAGAGCAGATAACGCACCACATATTTTAGCGTTCATTGTTGACTTATTTGCAGAACAAAATGAAGTCCCTTATGGCCGTGCAAGAAATGTCTTGGATGAGTTGATTAAATCTAGTCGTGAGCAGGGTATTTGGCAGACAGAAAATAATGCAGCGCATTATTTAAATCATTGGATTCATTCAGGCTGGCTCAGAGAAATAGATGGCAAGCTGAGTAAAACGGATATTAGCGAAACCGTATTACGTTTTTGTCAGGGCTTGGATGAGCGAGCAACCCATACCACAGCATCACATTTAAGAATTGTGCAGGATGCGGTTCGTGATTTTGTGGTCGCATTGAGTGAAAATATTGAAGAACGAGTGGAGTTGCTCGAACAAAAAAAATTAGTGATTCAAAATGAAATAGATGCTTTGTTGGCGGGTGTTGTTACACAATTAGAAGAATCAGAACAAAAAGAAAGAATACGAGAAATTTATCAACTTGCTTCCATTCTTACAGGCGATTTTAGACGGGTCGAAGATGAGATTCGTCTACGAGATAAAGAGTTGCGTCTAGATATGATTAGTGGTGCTTATTCACGTGGAGAAGTATTGCTGAGCTTAATGGAAAAAGAGCAGTTGCTTGCCCAAAGTGATGCAGGCAGTGCTTTTGATGGGTTTTGTCAATTACTTCAGGATCAAGATCGTTCTACTGAGTTTAGAGAGCAGTTACGCAGTATTTTGAATCACCCTATTGCACAACAATTAAGCGAATCTCAACGTAAATATTTAGGTCAGTTAATGCGTGAGTTAGGACGCGAAAGTAGCCGAGTTTTCCAAGTCCGACGTCGTACAGAAGAAGGTTTGAGAGCTTATATTGAAAGTGGTGCAGCATTGGAAAACCGTTTGATTGATCAGTTGTTGTCGGAATTAGAAAAAAATGCAGTGGCATTGTTGGAATCGGAGTGTGATTTAAAAACAGAAGTACAAGTGGATTTAGCCGTGGGTTCCATCCAGCTGAATTCGCCTGAAAGTCTTGCTTTAAAAAGTCCCACAGAACATATGGATACACGTGAGGTCGAAGAGCAACAAAACAAGACTGAACCTAGTGATCAGATGTTGAAGTACTTAGACAATGTACGGGTTCGTGCTGTTGCTGAAAAAGTATATCAAACGCTCGCACAGAAAGGGGTGATGAGTATTGCCCACTTAACACATGAACATCCTTTACAAGCGGGGCTTGAAGAACTTGTTGCTTATTTGCGTATAGCAAAAGCCATTAAAGCACCACAAATGCAGCATACCGAGCAAGTTGAACTTAAGGATCGTTCAGGTGTGCATTTGCAGGCCAGTATTCCAGTGTATTACTTGAGTGCAGATTTATTTCCCAAAAATATAGATGAGCTGGCACTTTAAGGAGATCGAGATGCAATCAGAAAATAAGATACAACAGCATGACAACTTCTTTGAAATGGTACGCAGACCATCTTCAAATTCAGAGAAAAATATAGAAATCCAAGCTAATCAGCCTGTAGAAGATTCGTTTCCTACAACTGGGGCAGAGGAACAACATGCAGATAATCAAACAGAGATGGAGCATGCTCAGGATCGTGATACAGATGCGCTTATGCCACATGCAGCCCGACGCGTATTGGTCTATCTCATGCGTCAAGGGGTTATTCTTGCAGCAGAAAACTTAAAACTTTTTGATTTATTGTGCCGATATGAAGCGGAAATTCGTAGACATTTGGCAGAGGTTTATATCCAGTTGGTTTTGGATGCCAAGAAAGGTGTAGCTTATATCATCAATCTCGAAAGTATTGAGGATGAACAGGAAGATGAGAACCAGCCTTTAGATGATTTTCCTGTACTGATACGAAAACGAACTTTGACTGTATATGACACCTTAATTTTACTTATTTTGCGGAAGTATTATCAGGAGCGGGAAACTGCGGGTGAGCAAAAAATTATTATTGATGTTGAGCGAATCCAGAGCAGTTTAATTCCATTTATTCCTTTAACGAATCATGACAGCAAAGATCGTAAAAAGCTAAATGCAGCATTAGAAAAATTTATTGAGAAAAAAGTATTAACGGGACTGCGTGGTGAAGAAGGGCGTTATGAAATTACGCCAATTATCCGCTATGTCGTGAATGCCGAGTTTTTACAAAGTTTATTATCTGAATATCAACAATTAGCAGCAAAGGCCAAGTTGCAGCAATCCGAACAAGAATATGGAGAATCATCATGCAAGAAATGACCCTCTCAACTTTATTTGCACAAGGCCAAATTCGCTTGTCAGAAATTTCAGTATTTAACTGGGGCTCCTTCCATAACTTGCATACCGCACGTATTGATCCTGAAGGGACACTTATTACGGGAGATAATGGTGCAGGTAAATCTACCTTTATTGATGGTTTAATGGCATTGTTACAACCTGCAAGTAAAGCTAGTTTTAACGTAGCAGCTGCGCAGGGCGATCGCTCAGACCGTACATTACTCTCTTATATGCGTGGTAGTTTTGGTTCAGAACATGATGGGGCTGGAACGCGAGTAAAAAATAAGCGTGAAAAAGCAGTGACAACAGCATTAAGAGCGCTATATACCGCTGATGACGGTTCGATGATTACTTTAATTGGATTGTTTTGGGTTGGACAAGGTCAACATTCGCTGAGTGAAGTGAATCGTTTATATATGATTGCAAGTCGTAATGTGCAACTGACTGAAGTGTTAGAAAAATTTGCAGACGGTAATACTCGCCAGCTAAAACAACATTTTAATCCTAAAACAGATGCACGCGTGCATTATTTTGATAGCAAATTTGAAGACTATCAGGAGATGTATCGTAAATATTTATTTATGGATAATAAAAATGCACCTGCGTTGTTATCACGTGCTTTAGGCTTAAAGAAAATTGATGATTTGACTAAATTAATTCGCGAGTTGGTTTTAGAACCAAGCCAGGTTCGTGCTTTGGCACAGACTGCAGTAAATGAGTTTGCTGACTTAGAGGCAAACTATAAGCATTTGGTAGATGCGCGTGAACAAGTCCTACATTTACAGAAATTACCTGAGTTAGCTGTTCAAATAACAGCGTTAACTCTGCAACTGAATAATCTACAGCTCGAAAAACAAGCTTTTCCTGCATATTTAGGTGAATTGTATGTTCAGTTTTGGACTGAAAAAATACATCAGCTGGAGCAAGAGATACAGCGATTACATACGCAGTTTAAGCAATTAGAACAACAAGAACATGATGCGGAAAAACGACAAGAGCGCTGCCATGAAGACTATTTACAAGTAGGCGGTAATCGGATTGAAAACTTACAAAAAGAGCTAGAACTGATACAGCGTCAGTTAAAGCAATTAACCATAGAGGCATCGCGCTATCAGGAAGATGCTCAGCAATTACAATTGCAAGATGATTTAACCGAGCAAAATTTAATTGATAACCAAAAAATAGCCCATGAGCAGCTTCTAAATATTGGGCAAGAGAAAACCCAACGACAAGATGAGTTTGCTCAAGTCAGTAGCAAATACGCACAAACGCAACAGCAACTGAAAGAAACTCAAAGCGATATTCAAGAAATAGAAACCAGACCTAATAGTAATATTCATGATGTACATTTATTGCGTTTAAGAGATGAGCTTAGACAGCATTTAGATTTTGATGAACATGAATTAATGTTTATTGGCGAGCTCATTGATGTAAAAGAGGCTGAAAAAAGCTGGCAAGGCGCAATTGAACGAGCATTAGGTGGTTTAAAAACAACGTTATTGGTGCCGAAAGATCGTTATTCGATGGTCACTCAATGGGTGAATGCACGTCATAATAAAACCCATGTGCGTTTACAGGTGATCCATCCTGATGCTACAGAAAGTGTGTATTTTAAAGAAAATGGTTTTCTGCGGAAATTGGTTTGGCAAGAGCATCCATATCGTGATTGGTTAAAACAACATCTTCTTCGCTTTGATCTGCAATGTGTGGCAGATACAACAATCATGAATACAACGCCTTTTTCTATGACACAACAGGGCTTAATTCATCGTGAGCAAGGACGTTTTGAGAAAAAAGATCAACAGCGGATTGATGATCGAAAAATTTGGTGTTTGGGATTTTCCAATACTTCACGTTTAGATTTATTAAAGCATGAAGTAAAAAAACTTGAGGTACAGTTGGAACAGTATGCCTTGAGTGTTGCACAATCGCGTAAGGTGCTAGATCAGGTAACACAGCATAAGAGTTTGTGGGAGCGAATGTTACGTTACCAATGGGAGATGATAAATATTCCTTATTGGACAGAGCGCCAGCAACAGACTAGCAATGACTTGCAACATTTACAACAGGCAGATACCAATATTGAACAAGCTCGACAACGTTGGGAGCTTGCAAAAGAGGAATTAAAACAACTACAGGAACATAAAGGACAGTTACAACACACTTGGGGGAAACTCAAACAGAAACTCAGTGATGCAGAAAAACAACAACAACAAGCGCACAAGGCAGCAAACCAAGGCGTCCCAGAACAAGCCAGAGAACTGTTGCTACAGCGTATAGGAGAAACACCTCGGTTGGAGGATGCTTATCTTACTGCTGTGGAAAAAGAGCTAGAGCGTTTAATTGAACATACCAGCAACCAAAATACCTCAGCAAAAAATAGCGCAACGTACATTATTGGTCAGTTTCGTGGTAAGGATAAATGGTCACATATTGCATTACAACGTGAATGGGCAGTTGGTTTGGCCGCATTGGATGATTGTGTCGCCTATTTTCATGAACTAGAAAAGGAAGGTTTGCCTGCCTTAGTTGAACAGTTTGAACAGCGTCTGCAAAAACATACCATGCAGTCTTTAAGTGTGATTCAGAATCGCCTTGAGGCAGATAGAGAAGAAATTACTGACCGTATTGCCATAATTAATCAGGTTTTATGGCGTACAGAATTTAAGTCTGGCAGCTATCTAAGACTAGGATACAAAAAGGAAAAGTATCCACACGTCATAGATTTTGAGCAAAAACTAAAATGGGTCATATCTAGTATTAATAGTATTGAATATGAACAACGTTTTAAAAAGTTAGCTGAATTAATTTCTATTTTAGAAAAAGCGAGTAACTCGGTTACAGCGCATACTTTTGAAAGCCAGCGTTTACTTGATCCTCGTCATCAAATGTCTTTCTATGCAGAAGAAGTCGATTTGGCTACAGAAGAAATACGAGATGTTTTGGAGTCATCGAGTGGTAAATCTGGCGGAGAAAAAGAATCTTTTGCTGGAACCATTGTGGCAGCGAGTTTGGCTTATGTATTAACACCAGACGGCTATGATTATCCAATCTACAGTACAGTGTTTTTAGATGAAGCTTTTTCAAACACAGCTGAAGCGGTTAGTCGTCGAGTACTCAAAGTATTTAAGGCGTTGAAAATTCATGTCAATTTAATCACACCTTATAAAAACTTGAATTTAGCGCGTGAGTCAGCACGTTCTTTATTAATTGCCGAGCGTGATATTGAGAAACATGAAAGTCATTTATGTGAAATTACTTGGCAGGAAATTGATGAAAAAATGGCGCAAAAACAACAGCAACTGCATAGAGAGGCACAACAGTTTGGGGTGCAGTTAGATGCCTAAAATTGAGAAGTGGGGATTACTTCCAAATACCGTTTTGGGTATTTTGCATAAAAAAGAATGGGAAAATCGTCGAAATTTAAAGCAGCGGTTGTTAAATCAACGTCCTTTTCCAATCGAAATTTCACTGAAAGTGCCCACAGACCAACAAGCTAGAGATAATTTGGGTCATTTTCATGCTTTTTTTAAAGCGTGGACAGATTTTGCTTATCCTGAACTGGTTGAATGGCAAGAACGGCAGTATCGACAACTTTCAGAACAACGTGTTCCAGTAAAGTTACGAATTTTTTCTTTACAGCAGCTTACTGAGCTTTTAGGAACAGAGCAACAACTTGAAAACTGGTTGGATAAAATATCCAGCTTTTTGAAGCAGTCTTTTGTGCATGATCGTCATCAGCACCGTTTATTTCAAACTTTAATTCATCATTTAGAGCAGATAGAACGCTATAGCCAACAAGAATGGCAATGGTTGATTCAGCTGATTGAACAGCTGAAACCGAATATGGGGGCAGGGCTTTATTTAAGGGCCTTGCCATTAAGCGCTGTAAACACGAAGTTTCTTGAGCAGAACTTATTGCTGACGGAGGCAATTTGCAATGTACTTTATGATGATGAGATCGTACTGGCTGGAGGGTTGTTGGCATGGCTAGATTGCTTAGATAGCCCCAAAGGTTGGTTGACGATCAAACCCGTCTGCCCAAATGTGCAGGAAAAATTGGGAGGACTCCCCGTTTTTCAATTGTCCACAGAGGTGCTAGATCAATTTGAGTTACCTGCGGAACGAATAATTGTAGTTGAAAATATTCAGTCAGGTTTAGCGTGCCCTTACTTGGAAAATAGTATTGTGGTTTGTGGTGGGGGTAAAAATATTACATGGATGAAGGCCAAGTGGTTACAGTATAAACAGGTTTTTTATTGGGGAGATATCGACTCTGAAGGTTTAAATATTTTAAGTATGGTTCGGCAAAAAATTCCACACGTGATTGCTTTAATGATGGATGAAGCCACAGTTTTACAGTTCCAAAATCATATGGTGGATGAACCAGACTCTATTTTTAGTGAGCCACAATATCTCACTGCTGACGAGTTAAAATTATTTCATGATTTGCGTGCACAGACATTTAAAAATAGGCGTTTAGAGCAAGAGCGCATTTCGGTTGATTGGGTGCATCGTTATTTAGAGTTACTTTGAAAATTAATTTGATTGATAATAAGGGGTGTAATGTTTAAACCATCTGGGCGATGGCAAACTTAAACGCATCATTTCATCTGAACTGGTCGCACTTCTAAACCATCTGGGCGATGGCAAACGGTGGGATCGAGGCTTCAAAATCGAATTTAATGCTTCTAAACCATCTGGGCGATGGCAAACGGCAACCTGTAATTTTAAAGATTGTGGTCAATCTTCTAAACCATCTGGGCGATGGCAAACTTCTTGATATTCATGTGTCACCTTTAGCTTTACTTCTAAACCATCTGGGCGATGGCAAACACATGAATGCAGCAACCTCAAAACAGGCCAATCTTCTAAACCATCTGGGCGATGGCAAACTTTTGATTGGCTTAAATCGCCTAGCAAAGACACTTCTAAACCATCTGGGCGATGGCAAACGACTTTGGCTCTAATCAGATCGTAATGACGCACTTCTAAACCATCTGGGCGATGGCAAACGCGATGCTTCTGGTGTACATAATCTTGAAACACTTCTAAACCATCTGGGCGATGGCAAACTGAACATTGTGAATGAGGCTGGCGAGGATTCACTTCTAAACCATCTGGGCGATGGCAAACGTTATAAAACTCATCGTTTGACGCAGTATGAACTTCTAAACCATCTGGGCGATGGCAAACGTGCGGATCAAAATACAGCGCGTCAATTGGACCTTCTAAACCATCTGGGCGATGGCAAACAGTATTTAGGAGTTTTAACGCAAGATGATACACTTCTAAACCATCTGGGCGATGGCAAACATTGTGTTTACAGTTCACCAACACCATCCAGTCTTCTAAACCATCTGGGCGATGGCAAACAGATGAGTGGCAAACGTATAAATACACCGTGGCTTCTAAACCATCTGGGCGATGGCAAACTATCCAATGGAGTACATCCAAAAAGAACAGATCTTCTAAACCATCTGGGCGATGGCAAACATGTCATCCGCCACAAGAAGATGATGTCCTTTCTTCTAAACCATCTGGGCGATGGCAAACTGAATATGTGTGCTGACGTAATTTCCTTAATTCTTCTAAACCATCTGGGCGATGGCAAACACTTTGAACAATGGCTACATCTTGTTTGAGTTCTTCTAAACCATCTGGGCGATGGCAAACAACCCAATAGGCAGTAGAAATATCCGTTTGCACTTCTAAACCATCTGGGCGATGGCAAACAATTAGGCATTTAGCACCAAGTTTTTGAATCACTTCTAAACCATCTGGGCGATGGCAAACCGTTTGCCTTGTTATAAGTTTTGTCTTGGTATCTTCTAAACCATCTGGGCGATGGCAAACAAAGTGAATGAGTGTACGCAAATTTGGTCAAACTTCTAAACCATCTGGGCGATGGCAAACACATACAGCCAAATCTTAGCGACTACTGGAACCTTCTAAACCATCTGGGCGATGGCAAACCAAAAGTACATCAAGCTTGACGTGAACGGTAACTTCTAAACCATCTGGGCGATGGCAAACAAAGCGCAGGGTGCAATTGGAATGCTCAAATGCTTCTAAACCATCTGGGCGATGGCAAACAACATGGCCAATGACTTGCGTCCTGAATGGCTCTTCTAAACCATCTGGGCGATGGCAAACCGACAGTCCGAAGAACAGAGCAAAGAGAACTACTTCTAAACCATCTGGGCGATGGCAAACACAGTTGAGCTTTTTTTGTGCCTGTGGTTTTGCTTCTAAACCATCTGGGCGATGGCAAACAAGTAACAGCTACAGGTGGGTATGGTGCGGTACTTCTAAACCATCTGGGCGATGGCAAACAGTCATGCGAATTCACAGCTGCTAAAGTTTGTCTTCTAAACCATCTGGGCGATGGCAAACGTAATGCCATATTAATTGACATATTGGAAATACTTCTAAACCATCTGGGCGATGGCAAACACTAGAATCTACAACATTATTTAAATGTGGTACTTCTAAACCATCTGGGCGATGGCAAACCAGTTTTGAAAAATCTACAATTGTTTCCGTTGCTTCTAAACCATCTGGGCGATGGCAAACAGGTTTTTTTATTTGCACCAAAAGCCGAAGATCTTCTAAACCATCTGGGCGATGGCAAACGAGGATTATTATTCTAATGTAAGTAAACTGTACTTCTAAACCATCTGGGCGATGGCAAACACTGGCTGTTCAGTTTGTTCATGTAGCGTCTTCTTCTAAACCATCTGGGCGATGGCAAACGGCTGCATTGGTGTCTTTATCTTCGTAATATTCTTCTAAACCATCTGGGCGATGGCAAACGCAAAATTCTAGTGACAGATGAACAAGTGGAACTTCTAAACCATCTGGGCGATGGCAAACGTAGCTGAGTTATATAAAAGCAAACAGCGATTCTTCTAAACCATCTGGGCGATGGCAAACGCCCTGCATTTATGGAGTGGTGTGTGCGTGGTCTTCTAAACCATCTGGGCGATGGCAAACTTAATTTAGATAAATCCGCAATTGTTTCACTTCTTCTAAACCATCTGGGCGATGGCAAACTCAGAAACCTTTTATGTTATTCGCAATCAAGTCTTCTAAACCATCTGGGCGATGGCAAACCTTTTGTGGCTGCTCCAACTCGTTCAGGTAAACTTCTAAACCATCTGGGCGATGGCAAACGCAGTACGCCAAAGACATCATGAATGTTGAAACTTCTAAACCATCTGGGCGATGGCAAACAGGACTTATTGGAATTACAAGGCACGCATGCTCTTCTAAACCATCTGGGCGATGGCAAACTTAGTGGTTAAATAGTGGTTAAATAGTGGTAACTTCTAAACCATCTGGGCGATGGCAAACCATGTATCCCGCAGATGGTGAAGATTCATTTTCTTCTAAACCATCTGGGCGATGGCAAACTTGATAGCTTAACCAGTTCAGCCATTGAGCAACTTCTAAACCATCTGGGCGATGGCAAACAAATAAAAGAGGAAAAATATATTGCGACTATGCTTCTAAACCATCTGGGCGATGGCAAACGTTCGGGAACAAGATTAGCTAAAATGGGTGGTCTTCTAAACCATCTGGGCGATGGCAAACATTACCGCAAAGACACGAATCAAAAATTTGATCTTCTAAACCATCTGGGCGATGGCAAACATGCAGAACCTTCCTAGATAAAGTTTCTGTACCTTCTAAACCATCTGGGCGATGGCAAACCTAAATTTTCTTTAAGTTCATCATCTGAAACACTTCTAAACCATCTGGGCGATGGCAAACTATACGGCTATTGTAAAAAATAGACTGTTTAACTTCTAAACCATCTGGGCGATGGCAAACTAGAACTTTTATCATAAAAAGCTCTAGATAATAATGATATAGGTTTTTAAAGAGTGAAAATAGATCAAAAAAACAAAAATCAATAAACTTTTGAAATCATTTGATTTTATTGCATAGCTCAGAAATGAAGTTAAACATATAGTCTAAGACATCCTGATCTTGGCAGGATTCAATCAGTTGCATTCTAAACTCTTTTTGATTATGTCCATTTTTGGCAGAAATAAACGCTTGTGGCATAACAAAAGCATCTTTTACTAAATCTGCAATATCGAAAACTAAACCACCACGACGTGTCTTACCGTGCAAAATAGGTAAGGCAAAACTTATTCCCATACCATTTAGTGTGACAGAAGCATAACCATAAGCAATGTAATTACCATGATCTAGATAACTATTGGCAATATCACGTAAGGACTCATGCGACCCTTTTCCTTCCTCACGGCTAAATTCAAAATTTAAACCCGATGCAAGTTGTTTATAGAGACTTTTTGCCCAACGGCCTTCGGCTGCTAATAATTCTGTTTGATTATTTGCCAAATCAATATCTTGTAGAAAACGTGTCATAGCAATGGGGTCAAGCGATATACCGTGTTGTATTAAGTTGATATTCTTTTTCCATGCTTTTTCAGTAATAGACACACGTTCGCTTAGTAAAACTTTAGCCATCAGTAAGCGAGCATCATCTTCAAGCCAAGCTCTCATCCACGTTTGCATATATTCGGTTGGGCGATATTCACTTTGTGGTGCGAGGAAAGTGAGATCAAGTGATGAAAAGAGAGGAGAACCGCCTGAACCACAAAATCCAACCATAACATTAGATTCTGCCAAACGACGGGCGGCAGCATCGGTTAAGGAGCTGCCTTTACCGAGCAATAAGAACGCCGTATTTTTTTCAGGAATATTATAAAAATGTTCCATCGGTTGAAGGTTATCCGTCAGATACACAATCCGATCATCTTTGAGCATGACACGTACCCGCTCAAGGTAAAATACACAGGCTCGTTTAGATAACATCAGAGCACGACTGCGTTGCTGACGGAAATCACTCATTTTTATACCTCAAACACAGGTAATGCGAAAGCGTGTTGTTTTCGTGCTAGGCCATACCCATCAGGTAAACCACTTTTTAACACGTTAACATCCTTGTAAGTTTCAGGAAGTCCAAAATTTTCTTCCTCAAAATTAATATCAAAAATCTCAATAGGAACCGTAAAACTTTGTCCAGTACTTTGACTAATGACCTTAAAGTAAGGAAGTTTCTTGGCTTTATTAAGACGTTTGGTATGTAAACTTTCTCGTTCAGGATAATCTTTTAAAAAATTGGGTTCAGCTTTTAAGGTCGGTAATCGAAAACGAAAATAACAGCGCCAACCCGTCACCTTTGCTATAGGCACAGCAACAGGATGATTGAGTACAGCATAGTCCCTGATTTTCCAATGACCTTTAATGCGCTCAACCAATTGATCTAAATCATCTTGTTCCGATGCAAAAATACGTAAAACATCATAATTTGGTGTTATGGGATAATTATATTTTGCTTCTTTGGTCAGCATTTTTCGTTGCTGGCGTGGTGAAATTTCTAAAGCTAAGGCAAATTTTTCTGGCATTTTTCGAAAAGCACCATGCACAATACTGTAAATTTGATTGCGCAGATGGGTGAGGGTAAGCTCACCATCATCCGCACTGTCCAAAATCCGAATATCAAGATAATAGTTGGGTTGCATATTACTCTCCCTCAGAGTAAACGCCGCCACGAACTAAGCAGGCTATTAAGAACATACCTTTATCGCTATTTGGGTCTAAACTGCGAATTTCTTTTAAAATATCAAAAGCAGAATCTTTTTTCTTTTTGTCTACACGGAAAAAGTCCTGTGCGTCTAGGCTTGCGCCATTTGGCTCTACAGGAATTGGTTTACTATCATTCTCTAAAAACTTGTCATACCAAGTATCAATGGTGCGTAAGGCATTGCCAATTTTTTGGTCACGAATCGCTGCTTGTCCTAAAAACTGATTGTCTTTGGCCTGACGTTCAGGGCGGATAGGATTGAGTTGATACAGTGAGCGCGAAAAACCTTTTGGTTTTTCTTCAAGATAGTTTTGTGATGGAAAGACTTCAACACCGCCCATGCCAAAATCTACAATCGCTTCAATATGTAATCCTGAATTGACATCACCTTGCATGCCTCTGACTAAGATATTGGCAATTTTATTTTCACTTTCAGAAACATCATCAAATGATTTTAGGCTGTAATCCAAAGCATTAAATTCAGCAATTAATTTATAGCTTTTAGTCGTCTGACTTTGATCATGTTCAATAATTTCGCTGACTTTAATCGAAATATGTTCTGCAACGCTGCGATTACGCCATAACCAACGTCCATTCACAATGTTGCGGACATAACGACGAGCAACTTCTTCAATCCCTTCGCTATTTTTAGCCTTTTCGATAAAATCCTTGAAACTTGCGCGAAAATCTTTTTCCTCTTGTTTGTCTGCACCTGCTTTGGATGCTGAAGCAAATAAAATATGATCTAAGTCGATGAAACGTAAACTCCATTTGACTAGAAGCTTAGCATCGGGCAAAAGTTTCGCCGATTCTGTCATTTGAATATTGGAAACTTCACGGGCGACAGAGTTACCCGAAGCAGCACCTTTATCTTTATTGCCTGCCACGTTTTGAGTACCACGAATACCATGATACATCACATGTAGAGCCTCTTCTTTGCCATCAGCATGCAAATGGTAGAAAGCAGCATCACTGATTAATGTTCCGCGTTGTAAAGAAAGGCTGCCTGGTAATTTTTTGAAATTTTCAGATGTAGACATGATGTTTATTCCTTATAAATGTCAATTAGTTGTCGATCTGTTGATTTTGTTGCAATAAAAAAACGTCATCTTGAATCCAGTGATATGACCATTGGATTTGTTCTAAATAGCCATCGGGATAAATTGATGTTTCAAGGCGGATTTCATTCAAGATTGAATTAAGTGAGTGATACTGAATCAAGCCTGTTAAAGGTTCTGCATAGGCATGTTGTGTTTCATCCTGATCATCGGCATGGCGAATCCCAGTACGATCAGCAGTTGGTTGTTCAAGTAAGGCATAACCTAAAGTTGTTGCAGAAAGCCATGCTAAGTTTTCATTCGGTAAATGTTCTAAAATAGGTGTATCACTATTTTTAGCTTGCGGACGATGCGCTAAAAGTTGGCTAAAGGCTTGTAAGCGATTTACTTGATATGCTTTTTGATAGGCGGTTAATAAATCATTCCTATCATGAATTAAAAAGCCAGAGCTGATCTGAGCCAAGGCATCTTCAGCATCATTAAAATCTTGAATTTTCCCAAACTCGAGAATATGACCGCCTGCAAATTTACTTCTTTTGATAGTTTGAACTAATGTGTCTAGATCTGGACGTCTAGCGTCTTTAAATTTAATTACTAAACTGAACAGCAAATGACAGCTTGCAGTAGGCTGTAGTGAAAGAGCATATTTATTTTTTGATGAGTAATCTGTTTTACCAATGAATGTCGCGCCGCGTCGTTGTGCTGGAGTGAAGCGACCATAAGCTTCTCCACCAAGTGGTTGTATATCATGGTGCACATAATAAAAGCCGAGATCTTCTTCATCAATTTGACGTGCAAGGTGATGGCTAAACATGGCAGCAGCCATCAGTGGAGCACCACCCATAATTAAGCCATTGCTCTGAAAATTTGCTGCTTGCACTTTAATGTATGGAATAACGACGAAGCAACTCATTTTAAAAGCTCCTGAATACGACGTGAGAGGAAGCTTTTGGCATCAGCTTCCGATAGGCTAATATCAACCGTATTTTTAATCTCTTTTTTCCAGTAACTGTGTTTCGTGATTCGTCTTGCTAAATCATCTGCAAAAAACTGTTGCCAATCTTCAAATTGTTGCAGTTCAGGATCAATTAAGCCTTGAGCGATCAGAGATACACGCGGATGGCTCCACCTCGATTTTCTCTCCAACACTTTTAAACTAGGCAAATCATTTGCAACAGACTTTAAAATTTGGAGGATGTCTTGCCCTTGTTGCAGAACATCATCGACAACTTTCTGAATAGTGGTTAATTCTGCTGCACGTGTTTGCATATTTGAAAAAGGGGAGTGTATGCCATGTTCATGGAAGCCCACCTTTAAACTTAGTTTTTGTTGTTCAATCAAGGATTTTGCATATTCAGTCAATTCTTGATACATCGCTCGATTGATATAGGCATTTGAAATTTGGTAATCAAAGCCTTTATAAAAATACTGAAAAGCAAGGCGTGTTTCAGGATCTTGAGTAGGTGAGTCAAGAACAAGAGGACGTTGCATGGATCGGACTAGACTTCCGACGTTTTGCGGATTTGATCCGCCAATACCAAATACAGCTGTCTTAATATTCTTCAGTTTTGTATTTTTACCTTCTGCTTTACGTTGTTCTTTAAGTGCATCAACTTCAGTATTAATCAGTAAATTCAGACCTGCTGCTGAAAGTGGGCTGATGGATAGATACTCATTATTTTTAGGAATGAGTAATTGACGCATGCGAATATCAATAATATCCAACCCTGCAGTAAATGGTTGTTCAAATATCTTGTTTAAATGTGGTTTAAGCAAGGCCACGTTTTGCTTAAATTCTTCATCTGCTTCGGACAGCTCTTCATCTAATTGAGCTGCTTTGACGACTTTAAATAAAGTTGCAGTTTTACCTGCATTTGCTTGGTAGTCGGTTGGAACAAGAAAATCATCAGCAAGTAATGTTCGTGCTGAAATATAAGGTAAGTTTAATGCATGGCTTTGCGCAAGGCGGATACCGCCTTTTTCAATATTTGAGTTAACGGTTTTTAGGCTGTAATGAACAGATTCAGCCAAGGCTTGCTGATAAGGATTTTCCTCTGTATCTTTTGTCATAATGCATCCTAAGTTATTAAAATATATTTGTTTAGAGTATTAATAGCGGATGAAATATTTATTATCAAATGCTATTTTTAGTTAAACGACATGATGTGTCGCAGAGATGCGATTAAATCCAATGAATAATTATATCCATCCAATATGCATACAATTTTTATATCCGCTTGTGAAAAACGCGCTTTAAAAAAGACCAGAGCTGTTTTAGATAGCTATGCAATTCGCACTGGGCAAAGTTCATGGCAGGCACCTATGACCATGGAAGGACTTAAAGAAATTCGCAGTGCACTGAAAAAAACAGCAACACGTCAAACTGCTGTAGCAGCTTATGTGAATTATGGTATGCGCAGAATGAAATTGGTTTGGGTCGTAGGTTCTAAGCATCGTTTTAATTTAGAGGGTGCTTATCCAGTTGCTTCGACATGTAAACAACAAAAGCAGCTGCAAGTGCCTGAATGGGTTCGAGCAGCAAGTTTACTTGCAGGTGCTGCAGGTGATGTACATGACATTGGTAAGGCTTCTCAGCACTTTCAAAGCAAATTAAGTCCTGCGATGGCAGGGCAGATGCTCAAAGATGATGTACGACATGAATGGTTGTCGATGAAACTATTGCAGCAAATGCGTAAAAATAACTGGAATTGGCCAGAAGCATGGAAAAATATTGATCGTAACTTAACAGATTTAACCCTGGGCGAACGTACTAAGATAAGAAAACAATTTTTGCTGAATGAATTAGAAGCCGTGGATTATTTGGTGGTGACGCATCATGGCTTATTGGGAGATAACAACTGGTATCCAAATGCGGATTTGCATGTCAGGGAAAAACATCCTCGTGTAGAACAATTCACCTGTGCGGGTGATTTAAATGACAGCATATTTAAAAGTCACCAAAACCGTATGGCCCGCTTAGCGAAAATGACCCAAGCAACGGAAGATCAACAGTTATATTGGAAAGCTTTAGCACTACATAGCCGCGCAGCACTCATTCATGCAGACCATACCGTTTCTGCGGAACAGTTTTCTGAAACAAAACCTGAAAATGTCAGCCTATTTGCCAATACAAAGATAAAAAATAGTCCACAAGGCAAAAAGGAGCGAATGCAAGATCAACCTCTGGATTGGCATTTGCAGCAGGTTGGAGATCGTGCTGCGTATATCGCCACAAAAATGATGACAGATTTGAATCTTGCTGGTTTAAGTGAACAAACGGTTGAGTTTATCTGTCAGCCTTCTACTTTACCCAGATTTCAGTGGCAAAATTTGGTTGCTCATGCCTTACAAAAGCAAATCAATAAAATGCCAGATACCCCTTGCTTATTGCTGAATATTGCAGGAACGGGGAGTGGTAAAACCAGAATGAACCTGCGTGCAGCATGTATATTAAGACCGAATGATCCACGCCTTGCCATTGCACTGAATCTTCGCTCATTAACGTTACAGACTGGTGATGCACTTAAAAGCTCCATGAATCTGTCGGATGATGAAATTGCCGTGATTATTGGTGATCATGTCAGCCAAAAGTTATTTAATGAAAGTCGTGCAAATGCGTCTGTGGCTGATGAAGATGAAAATTTACCAGAACCTGTATTTGATGCTTATGCACAGGATCAAGACTTACCACAGTGGTTGCATCCTCTATTTACTAAAATAGTCAAAGGAAAAAGGGGAGTAGATAAAGTTGCTCAAAATGTTTTAGCCTCGCCTTTATTGGTATCCACGATTGATTATTTAATCGCGGCAGGCGAACCACACCGACAAGGGCATCATGTTAAAGCATTGCTCAGAATAATGAGCAGTGATCTGATTTTAGATGAAATTGATGGTTATGAACCTAAATCATTAATCGCTGTATTGCGTTTAGTCCAATTGGCTGCAATGTATGGTCGTCATGTCATTTGTTCATCTGCAACGCTTTCAGCAACAGTCGCAGATAGCATTTACCGCGCTTTTGAATCAGGAGTCGAGCTTCGCGCAGCCTTATATAAGGAACCACAAAAATTTATTGCAGCGATTGCAGACAATGAATTGAAGCCTAAAATACTGGTACAAAAAAGCCATGAACCATCAGTATTTAATCAGGTTTATCAACAGCATTTAGATGAGTTGCAGCACGTTCTTACGGTTAAAGCAGAACAGCCATATCGTTTGGCACGTTTAGCCAGTATTGAAAATCCTTCTGTTGATCAATGGAAAAGGACGATTTTGGAGCAGACAGAAGCTCTACATCAACAACATCGATGGTCACTTAAAAAACAGGACAAAAAACTTTCATTTGGTTTAATCCGTGTGGCAAATATCAAACATGCTATTGATTTAGCAAAGCATTTATCAGGCCGACTACCACATGCACAGATTGCTTGTTACCATGCTCATGATTGGCTAATTTCACGATTCCACAAAGAAAAACGACTCGACTTTTTGCTCACGCGGCATAAAAATGGCACAAAACGCCCAACGGGAAATGAACATATTTATACGGATGAAGAGATATTAAATATCGTTCAGACCTCTAACGCTATAGATATTCCATTGATTGTGATTGCGACGCCTGTAGAAGAAGTTGGGCGCGATCATGATTTTGACTGGGCGATTATTGATGCTTCAAGTGTGCAGTCGATAGTTCAGACAGCAGGGCGTGTTAATCGACATCGCTTAAATATTGTGCAACATCCCAACATTGTAATTCCACAATTTAACTATAAATACTGTGCAAATAAAGATAGAACTCAGCCAAAAAAGCAGGCGGTATTTAATCGGCCTGGTTATGAAGGTTATGTGGACACCAAAAAACAATATAAATCGCAAGATTTATCGCAACTTTTGCCTTGGTCTAATAATGAACTGGTGGTTGATGCCAGACTTAGATTCAATGCCAATACCTGCGACTTTACAAAATATGATGATGAACAAATTCAAAAGTTTAATCAGGACTTTTTTGCTTCAGAAGGTGAACAACTCTTTTCTAATATTCAGGTGAATGCAGCTTTGCTAACGGAACAGTTATATAAAGATACATGTCTAAGAGATATGCAAAATCAGGAAGTATATAGCTTTGATGTTGAGGATGATGAATTATCTATTTATCAGCATTTTCCAGATTCCGTAGAACTGAATATTCAGACTGGAAAATATGAGCAAGCTGTTAAAAGTGTCACTTTTAATATTGAACCAGCTCCTGATAATGCTTGGTTGAGTTTATCACCTGCGCAACTCAAGGAGCTAACATTAGAGTATGGGCTTGCAGTGCAAGAGGGATGTAAGTTGTCTTTGTCTGTTTATAATGACCAAAGCCCGCAGTGGATATACTATCTTGGGTTCGGGGTTTATCACTGATCTGTTATTGATTAAATTTTATATGTATTTCCAGATTGCTTTTGATTAAATCGGATGGTTTATATTCAATTCAATAAATGAATATTATGCTCAATCCTATTTTGGATCATTTGGAGAGTTTCAGATCTAATTTGTTCAGGTAATAGATCATGAGCAATCTTCGTAAATCGGCTGGCAACTTCGCAAATTGAGTTAATCATTTCATCAACCTCTTGAATAGAAAGCTCTGCTTCCTGAATGCCCAGTTTGACAATGGCAGACCGAGTAATATCCAGTGCTTCACCCATAATATCCATTTGATGATATCCACCTGGGCCTTCACAGAAAGTAACGTCGTAGGCTGGGGCGAGTTTCCATTGTCCATTTTGAGACATTAAAAACGAAAAGTTTTTGCAATGATCATCTCGATTATTGAACACCACATTGAAAACAGCGCGCTTGAATGCAATCGCTTTTTCGCGAATATCATTGGTACAAAAGTGTGTAGCACGAAGAAAGTTGCTGTAGTCTAAACTCCCAGGTGATTTAAAATCAGCCCCTGTAAAGGCAGCTAAACTTTGCATAGGGATGCGCATGCCATCGCAGCGGTCAAATCTTTTTGAGGCAAATGCAGTTAGGCCATTCGGAAGAGTGAAGTATTGGGTGTCTGGGGTGTCAATATGACAATGACGCAAACATTCTGCATAAACAGTTTCAATTGCACAAACTTCAGGATGCTCTTGCTGAGCGGGAAATTTGATCAGCCAAGCTTCATGTTGATGTGAGTGAACTGTTGAGAATTCATTAGTGACAGGATCACGATAAACAAGTGCTTTTGGCCTTGCACCTTGTGGAGACCCGCCCATAATTAATAAATGCTGTAAAAATTCGGCACCTTCTCCTTTGAGAACTTCCTGAACTTCTTGAGCGAGTCTTAGCAATGGAATATTTTCAGCTAATGTTAACTCGGATGCTGAAGGTTCAAAGGATAATGCCCCCATTGCATGTGTACTAATATACGTGAGGCGTTCTAAAGGCCCAACTCGTGCTGGATTAAGTCCATTTTTTTTAAATAAGCGATCCATCAGGAGCATGCCCCAGCCATCGGGTAAGGCATCGTATATAGGGCCTGGTAATCCCATTTGATGTGCAGGAAAGTTCTTTCTTAATGGGTCACCTTTTAGCGGAAGTAGGTAAGATGAAAGCTCTAAACCTTTACTAATTGCTTCTGCGCTGTATTCAAAAGCAATCAATGGTCGACCTGTGATTGCAGTTGAGGAAACTAGTGTGCCCCAAAGCCAATATTCGCCCCATCCATTGTAGTAAACATCAAGTTTTTTGAGCATGGATTCATTTCCTTTTGATACGTTGGCGAGCCGTATTACTCTCATAGCGGAGCATGTCATCTACACTATTTAAATGTGGTTTGAAAAGTTCCTCTAATTCTTTTAATCGGCCGAGCACCATGGCAACACGTACTAAATTTTCAAATGAAACATTTCGACCAGCTTCTAGATTAGATACAGTATTCACACCAATACCCGCACGCGCAGCAACATCTGCCTGAGTCATTTCCAGATAAAGACGTTCTTTACGAAGCCTCTCACATAATAAAGCAACAACTTCTTCAGGTTTTTTGAATATTAAATCCATAATATTGTGTTTTACATTGTGATATCACCATTAAAACACAAAAAAATGGATTTATGAAATTATGCCAGTTGGTCGATAATGAGATGCTTGATTGGCTGATGAGATTCTATTGGATTAAAGAAATCTAATGATTTTAATGCATTTATTTTTTGCAACTACCTACGAATATGTCGTATTTGGGGCCCGAAACTGTAAAATAAAAGATAATAAAGAAAGTATGATTGGGGATAACATAATATAAAATCAATAAAAAAGCCTCAATCTTTCGACTGAGGCTTTTAAAATTCTGGAGCGGGAAACGAGACTCGAACTCGCGACCCCAACCTTGGCAAGGTTGTGCTCTACCAACTGAGCTATTCCCGCATGCGGTGTATAATACATGATGCAAAAATAGGGTCAATCATTTTTTGCATGTCATTGTACTGACTGAATAAATAAACAACATTTTTAGAAAATAGTGTGGTTAAATGACTTAGGTTATTTGTTTTTATAAAAGTTTTCATTGTCTGCAAAAGTTTCAATATCGCTTGCTATGCACTGTAGTTATGCGAAAAATAAAAGTATCAGACATAAAAAATCCGCAGTACTAAATTTCTAAAAATGAAGCCGACTGCGGATTTTTTAGGTGATTCAAAATAATTTTATTAAATTTAATGTGTGAGAGTAATAAAGTATCATCCTAAAATCAATATAAGTTTTTGATTTTATTCATTAAGAAAAACTCTTACGAAAAATAAAGTATCATCGTATAAGTTTGTTTAATTCTTAAACTTGGGTAAATTTAGTAATAAAGTATCATCCTATACTTTGTAAAATAATATCAACTTCACCTGGCTTCATTGATTTATCACCATATAGTTTAGTCTGGGTCTTAGTGTCTTTTTTCAAAGGTTTTTCAATTACTTGTACATTATGTTTAGGGAAGTACTTTTTTAATATTTCAAGAGTTGAATTAAAGGTAAATTCTCGTTTATCTGTTCTAACGTAAATAGTGCTCTTATCTTTCATAATTTGAGCACATAAGCCAAAAACATTATCAAGTAGGGCATAATATTCTTGTTTATTGACAAATCGACCTTTATGTTTATCCTTAAGTGACTGAGGATTTTCAGGCCCACCTAATAACCAAAGCCTTAACCATTGATCTGCGTGATAATCTGTTATTGAGCAATAAGGTGGTGAAGTAATTAATAGTGAGAACTTCATATCCTCATTAACATATTGTTCAGCAATATTTTTTAATTCGTCAGAACTATCGCCTAGAATCACTTTACTTTCAGTAACTTTAGGCTTACCTTTTTGGTAGCGCCAGTTAATTTTTTTAAGAATAAATTCATAAGGATTTATTTCTGGAGGAATAATCAAATTCTTTTTTTTCCACCAATCGACTGAATAATTCATCCCCATTGATTTGGTCATTCTCATTTGATTGGATAGACCTTCACCTAATTTTCCATGCAAATGAATAAGAAGGATAGACATTAGTGTAGAGTCTATCTGATTATTTTTCCAATCTAAGTGAGTTCGTGCTGCTAATAAGAATTTTAAAACTTCATCACAATAACAAATTCGATAGAATTCAGGCATTTGTTCTATAGTGATATTATAGTCATCCTTTTTATTATATATATCTAATAGGCGAACAGTAACGTCATCTTTATCTGCTGGTTGCAGTTTTACTTTGCCATAAAGCCATCCAACTGGATTAATTTCAATACCTAAACTATTGCGTCCAAGGACTCCACCTGCATAAATGCTGCTACATCTACCAGCAAAGGGATCAATGATATAATCACCCTCTTTAGAATATTCTTCTACAACATTGAATGCAAATTCTAGTGGAAACATCGCATAGTAAGGACCAAATCTTGCCCAACGGGCTTCAGCGGTGCTAAACCCTTTTAGAATCTTGTCCTTTGCTATCATACAACTGCTTTTTCTCTAATTTCTCGTGCAATATCTTCAAAAATTCGTTTACCCAAATTTAAAGGTATTGCTGCTTCTGCATGGGCTGAAACGAGGGGGGAGACGGAATTTGGATATCTACTTGAAATTAATTGATCAAGCAAATTCATTATATCAGCAAGCCTTGAAAATTGGGAAGGATTTGCTGTATTTAGGTCTTTATGTTGGTCATTATAACACGCTACAACGGGGACAATTTTGTGTCCAGAAGCTGTTTTGTAAAATAATTTTCTGCCAAAGTAGGTATCTTGTCCATATGGTTTGGTACTTTCAGAGAAAATGATATTCTTTTTTATATAAGCATCGTTTAATAATAAAGCAGATTGTTTCGGAAACTTATCTACAATACCATCTTCTGTAGTATCAATATCTAGGAAATGATTAAAGAAAGTTCCTGATTTTTCAATACCAATAATAAAAAGATCTTGACCATTAATTTTCTTTTGTAAATCATTTATTCTGATTAGCTCATGGTTAATAACTTTTGTTAACCAAGCAGAAGTACTAAAAACCGCTAATGGACCATCCATAATAAAAGCAACTCTACGTAATGTAGCTAACCAATTCTTTTTTTCAAATGCTCTTAGAATATGAATAAGCCATAGCATTTCCAATGTTGCCATAGTTTGACCAAACAGCTCACCATTACTACCTCCAGGATTCATTAGTTCATGTAAACGTAGTGCATCTGTTGAAAAAAGGGTTTCACCACTATGAGGACAAGTGTATTCCCCATAACCATAGGTCATTTCTTCACTTATGTCTTCAATTGGACTTTTGGGTAAATTCTTTTCTTTAAACTGTTCTCTTTTTATTCGAAATAAATGCTCATATGTATCAAGTAATGTCTCTCCCTCAGAAAAAACAATATTACTTTTTAACTCTTCAAATAAGGCTTTACGAAAGGATGCTTTGAACCGTACCGGGTTTGTCGGAGACCAAGCTTTCTGAGAGAATGTCCCGATGAAAAAAGTAAAATATACCCCTGAAATCAGAGAAAGAGCGGTTCAATTATTGATTGAATCCGAGAAAGATTATC
>NZ_JACAXD010000024.1:0-46684 GCF_013391485.1 Acinetobacter sp. SwsAc5 | reverse complement strand
CAATTTTCTGACTTAAATTTCGCTCAAATAAACTTCGAGTAATTTAAACCAATCAATCAATGAAATATTTTCGATCAATCAATCAGTAAAAATCCACACAAGTTGTTCTTCATAATCTCTTAATGATTTCCTGTTATTTCGTCAATAACAGCACCAATTCAATCAACACTGCGTTGGTGTGTTGCGTATTCTATACAGTTTTTGAATAGACGCAATATATTTTTTAGTTTTTTTTCAAAAAAAGCACCATCCGCCCAAATTTTAGACGCATTTCATATTTTTATCACACTTTTCTTATAATTTGTCTTTTTTTCGCACGTTACTGGATTGGTTTTTAAATAAATCCTTTTAAGGCGATAACAAAAAACAACCAGCTCAATGGAGCTGGTTGCAAATCAACATTAATTGGCTTGTTCTGCAAGCCATGACATGAATTTTTGTCGCTCTGCTTTAGTGGCTTGTTGCCACAATTGAATCAATTGTTGCTCTTTGCCCTGTGTTTGTTTTGCTGTAGGCAATGTTACTGAGGTGGTTTTCTCAGATGGCAACACTGCTGCCGCGGTATAAACTGCTGCTGGCTGATTGACCGCAGCACTATTTTGAGTGGTATCTACAGTTTTATTAAGCCAACTACCACCTAACCAACCAGTTGAGTTTGCTTTAGCACCTGTTTGTTGTACCAGCAACTGATTCTTTTGATTATATAAACCAACGCTTGGTTGATCTTTGAATTCTTTTGCAGCATCGAAGTCTTTAGGTGGATTTACCAAAGCGAGTCGATAGTTTTCGCCATCTTGAAGAATTGGGGTTTTGAGTGTAATAACACCTGATTTTAAAATATCGTGTGCGCCATTATGATGTTCAAAATATTGTTGATAGCGCAAGTTCATGACATTTTCACCCGCATTGACTTTCACTTGCTGTGCTGAACTGAATAAACCTGAACGAACTTCTTGATCATTTACAGCGAGCAACTTAATTTCTTCAGGTACTGCAATAATTACTGCTGAAAATGCTGAACTGCAAGCCATCAATGCAATACTTGCTAGGCCTAATTTAAATGCCATATTTCACTCTGTATCATTTATTAAAGTTTGATTGCACTATGCAATGTATAAATGACAGTTTTATGACAATTCATGAGATTAGGCATTTTCACATGAATAAGGAAGTTTAGGTGATCTCATTGAAACTCCCCAAAAAAAACAAAAAAAGTAGGATGAATCATCACCCTACTTTTTAGTCTGTGCAGTATGTGTTGCTAGAGCTTAGTCAAAGCTTTTGAAACGTGCTGCATCATCCATAAATGTTTTTTCACCAGCAGGTGCTTCAATTGAACCAAACACCAATTGTGCACGTAGTTTCCAGTTTGCAGGAATGTCGTAAGTTTGAGCAACTTCTGCATCAATAATTGGGTTGTAGTGCTGTAATGATGCACCTACATTAATTTCAGCCAACGCTGTCCACACTGCAAATTGAGCAATACCCGTAGAATGTTCTGACCACACTGGGAAGTTGTCTGCATAAAGTGGGAATTGTTCTTGTAAACCTTTTACAACATCTTGATCTTCATAGAACAATGCTGTACCAAAACCTGCGCTAAAGCTGTTAATTTTTGCTTCAGTGTTTGCAAATGCTTCTGCAGGTACAATTTTACGTAAAGTTTCTAAAACGATGTTCCAGAATTGTGTATGCGATGCACCGTATAAAGTCACAACACGTGAAGTTTGCGAGTTAAATGCAGATGGGCTTAAACGAACTGCTTGTTTGATTGTACTTTCAATAGTTGCCTGATCTACAGAAACATTTTTACCAAGTGCATAGATTGAACGGCGTTTTTCTAATTGATTTAAAAATGACATTTTTAATTCCTCTGCAGAATTTTGTATAAATTAATTGATACAGCGATATTAAGCTTTTTATTCAGCATAAACATTACAAAAAATACGACAGTGTGTTTTATGTATAGAACGATTATAGTTATATAAAGTGACAAATGTATGTGACTGCATTTAGGGTCTGTTGACATTTCATAAATGGCTTGCGCTGTAGGCTAAAACTGAGCAGATCAGGCATGAAACGCAGGGAATAGCGAGACTATTGCCAAGTTTCATAACGCAATCTGAGAAAGTTTTAGCCACAGCCTGAGCAAAAACAAGCACTGCTTTGTTTGCAGCGCAAGGCGCAGCGAAGGACGAGCATATTTTTTGCTGCTATTGCGTTATGAGTCAGTCATTTAGAATGACTAAATTTCCTGCCTCATGCCTTATATCAGCTAAAAAACCTTGCGAGATATATCTCTCACGTCGCAAACATAGAAGAAGTGTCAACAGACCCTATTACCTTTTATTCTATAGATACAGTCTATTGCAATATAAATATGCTGCGGTTCGCTCTTTGTAGCACATAATAATAAGCTGATTTGACCAATCTTCATCAAATGCTGTTATTTAAGCATAGACTTTAAATTGATTTTGATAGTGTGCATGACTCCGTTCGGTTACTTCTTCTTCAATTGATCCAAAAACGAGTTGTGAACGTAACAACCATGTATCTGGAATATCAAAATGCTCTGCCACAGCACGGTCTATGTTTGGATTATAATGCTGTAAAGATGCACCCACGCCTGAATCTGCCAGTGCTGTCCACACTGCAAATTGCGCCATGCCTGAAGTTTGCTCCGACCAAATTGGAAATTCTGCAGCATTAAATGGAATTTTCTTTTGCAATTGACGAATCACTTGTTGATCTTCATAGAACAATACCGTGCCAAAACCTGCTGCACATTGTTCGATTTTCATTTTAGTACCTGCAAAAACCAGCTCTGGTACAAACTGACGTTGTACTTCCTGTACTAAATTCCAAAATTTTTTATGTGATTCAGAAAATAAAATAACCACGCGCGTACTTTGTGAATGATGTGCCGATGGACAGCTACGCACAGCTTCCTGAATCAGCTCGGTCATATAAGTTTGGCTAAAATGAATGCGTTTTCCTAAAGCATAAATACTACGGCGCTTTTTCAATTGATCGATGAAAGTCAGTTCATGTGCATCATGGCTAGGCTTTTTTTTAAGCTTAAAGTCTTTCATGATATCTGCTGTAAGCACATGACCAATTTTATTTAACAGTGTCATTTTAACTTCCCCAAAAAATCAATCAAAATCAATCTAATATTTTTTCTTATTGTATATAGACGAATGTGCTTTTATTCACATTCGTATTTTTAGCTGCTGCTTTTTACAACACTCAAACCCGCTAAAAACCACAAACTCCGCATTTTGCGGAGTTTGTGTGAAACTTACAGCATTTTTACATTTTAGCTTTAAACTTATTTTAAAACTTATTTCTCAGTTTCAAACAGTGCTGCAACAAATGCTTTGGCTGAGAATGGACGTAAATCGTCAATTTTTTCACCCACACCAATAAAGCGAATTGGCACATGGCTACGGCTTGCAATGTTAAATAACACGCCACCTTTTGCCGTACCATCCAGTTTAGTGATGGTGATGCCTGTTAAGCCAACAGCCTCATCAAACATTTCCACTTGGTTAATGGCATTTTGACCTGTGCCTGCATCTACGACCAACATCACTTCATGCGGTGCAGTCGCATCAATTTTTTGCATCACACGCTTAACTTTAGTCAATTCTTGCATCAGGTTGCTTTTGTTATGCAAACGTCCAGCAGTATCTGCAATTAACACATCAATGCCTTTGGCACGCGCACTTTCAAACGCATCGAAAATAACAGAAGCACTGTCTGCACCGTGACCTTGTGCAACAACGGCAACATCGTTACGCTCACCCCAAATCTGCAATTGTTCTGTCGCTGCAGCACGGAAAGTATCCCCTGCGGCCAACATGACTTTTTTACCTTCGCCTTGTAAGCGTTTCGCTAACTTGCCAATGGTTGTGGTTTTACCTACACCATTCACACCCACGACTAAAATCACATAAGGGGTTTTATTGGCATCAATATGTAAAGGTTTTACCCGTGGCGCAAGCAAAGCCACTAATTCTTCTTGCAAAGCCTTATATAAAGAATGTGAATAAATTAAGTCGCCACGCGCAGTACGCTCGGTCAAATTGGCAATAATGGTTTTCGTTGCATCTACACCAATATCTGCAACCAACAGTTGTTCTTCGACTTCTTCTAATAATTCATCATCAATTTCTTTACCGCCAATCAGAATATTCACCATGCCATCGGCAAAGTTTTTACGGGTTTTGGTTAACCCTTCTTTCATGCGACTAAAGAAACCACCTTTCGCAGGCGCATCCGTGTCTGATGATGTTTCTGCAGCATGTTCAGAGGTTTCTGCTTGTTGTAGAGGTGTTGTTTCAACAATCGGAATATTTACCGCTGGTAAATTCGGTAATGTGACATCATCATCTCCGATATCAGCATCAATCAAAAATTTATTTTGCCCATTAGATTGCTGTTGCATGCCGAATCCTTGAAAAGCATTGCGTTAAAAAATCGGATTCTAACATAAACCAATTGCTTTTACCTCGTATTCCAACCACATAGCCGCATCATACAAAAAATACCTACAGCAATCCTTGCCTTTCCGCTTTAATTTCTGAAAGATAAGCCGATAACGATTGATCTCCACTTGCTTATGTTCCAATTTTCGATGAAGTCTGTTTGTGCGTTGCTTTGGGGTTTAACAGCTTCGATTAGCCATGCTGAAGTTTTAGCTGCGAATAACACTTTTGAAACCACACTCAACAATGGTTTAAAAGTCATTATCCGTGAAGACCATCGTTCTCCCATGGTGATGACTCAAATTTGGTACAAAGTGGGCAGTAGCGATGAGTCGGGAAATACACTTGGGATTTCGCACGTACTTGAACACATGATGTTTAAAGGTACAGCCAAGGTGCCGAATGATGAATTTACCCGTTTAAGTCGTATTTATGGTGGCAGTGTCAATGCAGCAACCTTTACCAATTACACGAATTATTATCAGCTCTATCCCAAAACTTATTTCCCACTGGCTTTAGAGTTGGAAGCCGACAGAATGAGTAATTTGTTACTTCGCCAACAAGACTTTGAGCCTGAAATTAAGGTGGTGATGGAAGAACGGCGGCAACGTACCGATGATAATCCACGGGCTTTGGCTTTTGAACGCTTTAAATGGATTGCCTACCCAACCAGTCATTATCGCCAACCCATTATTGGGCACATGAAAAACTTGCAAAGCATTCAGCTGCAAGATGTACAGGCGTGGTACAAAAAATGGTATCGCCCCAATAATGCTATTCTAGTGATTGTGGGCGATGTAGATCATCAAGCCGCATTGTTGCAAGTCCAAAAGTATTTTGGAGATATTCCGAAAGCACCTACGCCACCGCGCAATGATGTGTTGGAGTTTGAACAATTAGGTTATCGGCACATGGAATTGTCTGCGACTGTGCAAGTTCCTAATTTATATATGGCTTGGAATGTCGGTTCATTGGCAACAGCTAAAAATCCTCAAGATGCCTTCGCGCTCACTATCATCAAACAACTGTTAGACAGTGGAATTACTTCACGTTTAGAACAGCGCTTGGTCAGAAACAATAAGATTCTTAGCTCAGTCAGTGTCAGTTATGACCCGTATCAACGTGGGGATAGTTTGTTTAGTATTTCAGCATTGCCTGCAGCAGGTGTAACGTTAAGCGAAGCACAGGTCGCGATTCAAAACGAAGTGGATACGCTAAAACAGGATTTGGTCAATTCAAGTGAAATTGAGCGCGTGGTAACTCAATTTGTGGCCAATTGGATTTATAGTCAGGATGATTTGGCAGGACAAGCCCGAACCATTGGCAATTTGGAAGTCAATGGATTCAGTCACCGTTTAATCGATGTTTTACCACAACACTTCCAAGCGATTACTGCCCAGGATCTGCAACGTGTTGCGCAAAGTTACTTTAACAAAGACAGACTTAGCACCTTGTATTTATTACCTCAAAGCACAACACCTTAAACTGTGATTTTCATGAAAAAACATCTATTCAGCACGCTTATTTTAAGCACTAGTTTTAGCCTATGTTCTGCTGGCTTTGCGATGGAAACTGCCACCACAGCAGCGCATGATTTTGCTGAAACAGATGTAAGTACGCCTTTACAATCTTTGAGCTTGCTGCACAGTTTAAATGCCGTAAATGAATTGGTCGATGTTCGCGCTCCACAGGTATATGAATTAAAAAATCATCGACACGTACGCACTTTATTTGTCGAAAATCCTGCTTTGCCAATGGTTGATATCCAACTGACTTTTAATGCAGGTTCTGCCCGCGATGCAGAAATTGAAAAAGGTTTATTTGGCGTTGCCAATATGGCAGCCCAACTGATTGATGAAGGCACCAAGCGTTATAAGGCAGAGGAAATTGCCGCAGCCTTTGAAACCACAGGCGCACGTTTTAGTACCACGGCGTACCGCGATATGTTTGTGGTACGGCTAAGAACACTGTCTGATCCGCAGAAAATGCAAACTGCCGTCAAAATGATGCTGGAAATACTGAAACATGCGACTTTTGAGCGTTCTAATATCCAGCGTGTGCAAAGCAATACACAAATTGGGCAAAAACAACTGCAAGAAAATCCAAGCCGTTTAATGAATATTTGCTTATATCGCGCAATTTACGGACAACATGCCTATTCAGAACCCATTACAGGCACCAATGGCAGCATCAAACGGATTCAACCAAAGCACTTACAACAATTTAGAGATCAGTTTCTGGTCGCGCAAAATATGAACATTGCCATTACAGGCAAATTAACCTTAAAAGAAGCAGAAAAACTTGCCAATACCATCAGCGCACATATTGCCCAAGGTGTTGCAGCAACAGCTTTGCCACAGCCTACACCTGCAACACGTTTCAACATCCAGCATATTCCCTACCGGTCACAACAGGCGCATGTCAGTATTGCACAACTTGCGACTACACGGGATGATCCTGACTATTTGGCTTTAGAAATTGCCAATAAAATGCTGGGCGGCAGCAGTTTCAATTCAATTTTGATGAAAGAATTACGAGTAAAACGTGGCTACACTTACGGCGTCAGCAGTTCATTTCGCTTTACTCAAGCTGCGGGTTTATTTAGCTTAGGCTATTCTACGCGCCAAGATCAATTACTCGATAGCATTCAAGTCGCTCACCAGAGCTTAATTCAGTTTGTACAACAACCTATGAATTTAGAACAATTAAAAGAAACCAAAGCAGGTTTAATTCGTGCATTTCCGAATCAATACAGCAGCAATGTCAGTATTAATGCACAGCTTGGGCACATCGGTTTTTATCGACTTCCTGCAAATTATTTAAGTGATTATGCAGAACGAGTTGAAAAAATTACCGCAGAAGATGTGCAACGTGCGATTCGCAAACATTTGCATCCTGATCGTTTAACTTTGGTGATTGTAAGTGAACATTTAGATAAAGCCGTATTGGAAAAAATGCTGCAGGACAATTTAGTCGCACCAACATCTTTAACACCGACACAGTACAAGATAAATACGATGCCAACAGAAAAAATTACTCTTGCACCAAGGCAGGAAGTTGTTGAGCCCGATCTTGCTCCATTTGATGTGCCTGCATCAACTTTAAATAATGCACATAACGAATCGGACGTTGATTGAGTAAATGAACTGCCATGTCTTGGGTATTGGCATACATAGATTGTTGTGACAAACGCTCAACATTTTGAAATTGTTGCACCCCAACTGGGCGATAAAGCGCAACACTTGCTAAAGTTAAAATAATAAAAATGATACTCAGCACAACAATATTATAAATTTGCTCGAGTTTCAGTTGAGAAATAAATTGAATCGTTTTTTGAATTGCGTTGTGCATGACCTACCTCTAATCGCCTTAGTGTAGGATGCCCTTGTGAGATGTACAAGTTAAACAGCTCAATTTTACTGTATCGTCACAGTAAAAATTGAGCCTTTTTCTACAAATTCTACAAAGGATTTAGCTTTAGCCAATCGTGCCACGAATTACCGCAAAGTATAAAACCAATGCAATGACTGCAAGCACCAAGAAAATAGCAAATACACTGACACCACCCTCTGCTTCAGCAGGATGAAGCTCATCTTCATCGGCAATACGGAGTAATTCACCATCATAATTACGGTAAAACTCTATACGATCGCTTCGCTCTAAAGTTTTGGCAAAATCAGCCACACGTTTACGTTGCGCCAAGCAGTATTCACCTAAATGAACATCTCGACGGAAAATTGCCTCATCTAGTTTTTTACGGTGATGATGTGCCAACTCAATAATTTGAGAAGTCAATGGAGGTACATCAAAAGCACATCCGTCTACGGATCTTGTCATGTTGTTCTCCTTTTTTATCATGCTTAGAGCTTTAGTTTAATCAAAATTAAACTTGTTCAATGTTTAATCATGTAAACTTGAAATATGCCAATCAACCCCGATGATTATTTGACAATTCAATCAAATTGTAATATTAGTTTAACAATAAAGCGTTAAATTGATATGAAGCCTAAAAGGTAGGCTTAAATAAGTAATCATAATTACAATAAGGAGTTTAATATGATTCAGACGATCTCTCACCATGACTTAGAGCATGTTTATGCAAATGCAGTAAACACGATTCATTCACAAATGAACTTCCAAGATGCGGTAAAACAACTCGAAGAAGCTGCACGTGCAGGACATGGTAAAGCGGCAATGTTCTTAGCAGAACTGTATTATCAAGGTTTCCGCGTAGAACGTGATTCATTGAAAGCGCAATACTGGCAAAACATGGCCACCATGCAAGCATAATAAAACGTCACTTAGGTGGCGTTTTTTTTGACCCTTTTTTTAGATGCTCCAACCATAAATACATATTTGTTTACGATTTTAAGCAAAGCTTAAACGGTATATTCATCAATTCTTTTTACAATATAGCCAAATTTTACAACCTTGCTTGATTATGAATCAGATTAACCAACTCCACCCTTTACCAAAGGATTTTCTGCTTAAAGTTACACTATTAAAATCAATGATGTACTGCGGTGTACTTTGGGGTTTATTCCATCAAGGTTGGGCAATGAGTTCAGATCACGATGATTATATTTTCCCTTTTTGGTTAAATGCGGTACAAGCGCATAAATATGCTGCTAAACACTGGCCACAATATAGTCCTCGTAAAATTTCCGCGCAGGATTTTGAGACTTTTTTATTGCCAACGCTCACCCGTTTAAATGTCACGCCAACCTTGTATGGTTCGTCAAGTCAAAAAATTAAACTGACCACTTCACAAATGAAGCATTTCTTTTTTAATGAACCTGCGTTAAATATTGCTTAAATAAAAACTGAATAGAATTAACGTAAAAATCAACAATCGTGACTCTAAAGTATTTGCAATTTTTACAATTCACGTTACTTTAAAAGTCAAACAATAAACAACAAATCAGGACACAGAATATGACCAAGGTAACTCACGTTTTACAAGATAAAGCACATCACGAAATTTACACAATTCGCCCAGAAGCAACGGTTTTAGAAGCAATTAGTTTAATGGCTGAAAAAGGCATTGGTGCGTTGGTGGTTACCGATCAAAATAATCATGTGGTTGGTATTCTGTCTGAGCGTGATTACACCCGTAAAGTTATTTTGATGGAACGTACCTCTAAAAGCACAACGGTTAGTGAAATTATGACTGCTAAAGTACTGACCGTGACAAAAAATACCAGTGTGAAAGAATGCTTGAACTTAATTACTGACCATCATTTACGTCACTTACCTGTACTTGAAGATGAGCAATTAGTAGGTTTGGTGTCAATTGGTGACTTGGTGAAAGCGACTATGGATGATCAACGCAAACTGATCGAGCAGTTACAACAATATATTGCAAGCTAAGTCACTGTTTTATAAAACCTGCAAAATATAAAGTAAAGATAAACAAAAAAACCGCCTAAACTTACACATTTAGGCGGTTTTTCATATTCAGTAGAATTAATTCAAACCTAATTTTTCTGCTACATAGTCTGAATCTTTATCACCACGACCTGAAAGATTAACCACAATTTTCACGTTTTTTGCCATTTTTGGTGCTTCACGTAATGCCCACGCCACCGCATGTGAGCTTTCCAAAGCAGGTACAATACCCTCTACACGTGACAACGTCATAAAGGCATCTAAACATTCTTGGTCAGTAGCCGTTGAATACTCCACGCGACCAATGTCTTTTAAGAAGCTATGCTGCGGCCCCACACCCGGATAATCCAAACCTGAAGCAATTGAATGTACTGGCAATGGCTCGCCTTGTTCATCTTCAAGCACATAACACGCCATACCGTGTAATTGACCCGGTTTACCCAAAGTTAAGGTTGCAGAGTGCTGATCTGTATCTAAACCATGACCTGCAGGTTCTACACCCACAAGCTTAACTTCTGGGTCATTTAAGAATGCGGTAAATGCACCGACTGCGTTTGAACCACCGCCCACACATGCCACGATATAATCTGGATTTACTCCAAAGCGTTCTTGGCTTTGCATTTTAATTTCATCGCCAATAATTGCTTGGAAATCACGTACCATTTTTGGAAATGGGTGTGGGCCAACCACCGAACCAATTGCATAAATATAATTTTTCGGGTCTTTTAAGTATTCTTCAAAAGCACTGTCTACAGCATCTTTTAAAGTCGCTGTACCACGTGTGACTGAAATCAGGTTAGCACCTAAAATTTTCATTTTCACGACGTTTGGATGTTCTTTTTCAATATCAACTTGTCCCATGTGAATTTCACATGGAATGCCCACAAGCGCACATGCTGTTGCCAACGCGACACCATGCTGTCCCGCACCTGTTTCTGCAATCACTTTGGTTTTACCCATATATTTGGCTAGCAATGCTTCACCTAAACAGTGATTGATTTTATGTGCACCTGTATGATTTAAATCTTCACGTTTCAAATAAATTTGCGCACCACCCAACTGTTCAGATAAACGCTTTGCATGAAACAAAGGACTCGGGCGCCCTACATAATTTGTAAATAAATCTTTTAATTCATTTTGAAATTCTGCTGTATGACGAATTTCTTCATAAGCAAGGTTAATTTCATCCATGGCTTCTTTTAAATGCGGTGGAATAAACTGCCCGCCATATTGTCCGAAAAAACCTTCTTCATTCGGTAATGCGATGCCATTAATTTGATGTTCCATCTCGATCCCCTCAAATTGAAATTCACGTTGCTTATCGTATTGCTATTTCATCAATATGCATGCAATAACTGATATTGATAAAAAATTAATGGAAAAAATGGCGCTTATCGCGCCAAATATTTCGTCATATCTTCAATGCCTTTTAAAGTCATTGGGTACATATGATTTTCAAAAATTTGTCGAATTAAACCAATGGTATGTGTGTAATGCCAATAGCCTTCCTGTTCAGGATTCAGCCATGCGGTTTTTTCAAAATGCTGACGCAGACGTTGTAACCAAACTTGCCCTGCCTCATCATTCATATATTCTACCGAACCACCAATCGAATTCAGCTCATAAGGTGCCATACTCGCATCACCGACCACAATTACCCGATAGTCGCGTCCATAGGTATTAAATAAATCCCACGTATTCATACGGGTACTGCTACGGCGTAAATTGTCTTTCCAAACATAGTCGTATAAACAGTTGTGGAAATAAAAATATTCGAGGGTTTTAAACTCAGTTTTGGCCGCACTAAACAGTTTTTCACATTGGGCGATGTGTGCATCCATCGAGCCACCCACATCAAACAACATCAACACTTTGACGCGATTACGACGTTCTGGCACCAATTGCACATCTAAAATGCCCTGTTTGGCAGTTTCTCGGATAGTGCCATCAATATCCAATTCTTCAGCTGCACCTTGACGGGCAAATTTACGCAAACGACGCAGTGCCAATTGCATTTGTCGTGTACCTAAAATCTGTTCATCGTCTAAATTTCGATACTGACGCTGCTCCCAGACTTTAACAGCTGAACGCTTACGTCCAGGCCCACCAATGCGTACACCTTCAGGATGATCACCAAAAGCACCAAACGGTGATGTACCGCCCGTACCAATCATACGGTTGCCACCCTGATGCTTTTTATGCTGCTCGCGTAAACGCTCTTCCAGCATTTTCATCAATTCTTCTAAAGAACCTGCTTTTTTCAGCTCTTCGCGTTGTTCTGGCGTGAGATGTTTTTCTAATAGTTCTAAGTCGAACCAGTCTTTAGGCAATTGATGAACTTGCTGCAGTAAATCATCTAAATCAAAAGTGGAAATGCCATCAAAATAATCTTTCATGGCACGGTCAAACTTGTCAAAAAAACGCTCATCTTTGACCATGACGGTTTTAACAAGTTGATAGAATTCATCTTGATCTGCAAAAACCAGACCCGATGCCACCGCCTGATTTAAGTCAATCAATTCACGTGTGGTGACAGGCACACCGTAACGTCGCAAGGTATAAAACAAGCGCACGAACATGGCGTTGTCCTCCCTTAACGGCGCGACATAAAGGCTAAACGCTCAAGCAATTGCACATCTTGTTCATTTTTGATTAATGCACCGTATAAAGGCGGAATGGCTTTGCTTTTATCGCTATTACGCAAAATATCTTCCGGCATGTCATCTGCCATCAATAGGCTTAACCAATCAATTAATTCAGACGTAGATGGTGGTTTTTTTAAGCCCGGAACTTGGCGCAATTTAAAGAAAACTTGTAAAGCTTCTGAAACCAATGTGCTTGAAATATTCGGGAAATGCACATCGATAATATCGCGCATGGTCGCTTCATCTGGGAAATCAATATAATGGAAGAAACAACGACGTAAAAAAGCGTCTGGCAGCTCTTTTTCATTATTTGATGTGATGATCACGATTGGACGTTGTGTTGCCGTAATGGTTTCGCCTGTTTCATAAACATAAAACGACATTTTATCGAGTTCATGTAGCAGGTCATTTGGGAATTCAATATCTGCCTTGTCAATTTCATCAATCAACAACACACAGCGTTCTTCGCTGGTAAATGCTTCCCACAATTTCCCGGGTTTAATATAGTTTTTAACGTCATACACACGGTCATCGCCCAGTTGGCTGTCACGCAAACGCGACACTGCATCATATTCATATAAACCTTGCTGCGCTTTGGTGGTCGATTTAATGTGCCATGTAATCAACTTTAAACCCAAACTTTTAGCAACTTGCTCTGCCAATAAGGTTTTACCTGTACCTGGCTCACCTTTCACCAAAAGCGGTTTTTGCAAAGCACGTGCGGCTTTCACCGCAAGTTTTAAACTATCAGTCGCAATGTACTGATCTGTACCCGAAAATTGTTGCGCATCAACAGACATGATTTTACCTTAATTGTTTTAGTTACAGTGGTGAGGTATTTTTCTTGGCTTTATAAGTCGTTTGTTTAAGACAGTATCTTGACCAGAAATAACCGATCAATAAGCCAAGACCGATCACAAATAAAATGGCAGATAAATTAGACCAAACCAATGGGGTTTCTTTGGTTAAAACACCAAAAAGAAGTCCAAAGATGGCTGGGGCAAGTGCTGCATTGCTGCCTTCTGATACTGTTGGGGTAAGTAAAATTGCAAACAGCACAATCCAAGTGATACCACCTAACGGATTGGGCAAGCGTTTGGCAATTTCGTACCAGCACCATAAAATAATGGCACTCCCCAACAAATAAACAGAAACAGCAATTGCAGTTTCAGGAATTGAATCCAATCCAGTCATCACACTATTCATTTCTCAACTCCTGAATAAAGCTTAAGCACCACGTAAACCTTCTGGTTCAACGGCATTTGGGTTAATTAAGCCTTCTGGTGGCACTTGAATAAAGAAGCCACGTGTTTGAATAGAATCCATGACATGCAAAACATTCACACGTGCCAACTTACGGCTTTCAGACAGTTGCAAATCCATTACAAATGTCGCACGACCAAATGCAACTCGCATTGGCTCAGGTAAAACCTCTAGCGGGTTAAACGCTTCTGCTTGATCTTCAGTTTGCTCAGGACGGGCGATGTATAAATACATCTCATCTTTTTTGCTCGATTTATAAATTGAACAGTGCATAAACAACAAAACTCTAAAAACTCAGGCAAAGGATACAACAAAAAAAACCGAGATACATTAACCATTATTAACGCATTGGTCTATGTTTACACTCAAACAAAGAATGGCGTGAAAATTCATCCATTTTCAGGTGAAAAACGGCTTTATTTAAAATGTGGATCGGTTTGATTTATTCAGCAACTTTCATCTGACCAGACAAATAACGCTCGTCGGCATGTAAAACTTCAATTAAAGGCTTGGTGAGTAATTCATAACGCCAACCTAACAAATAGTTAGGCAAATCTTGCTCATCGTTATGAAATACCACATGCTGATAAAGCGCATTGAGCCATTTTTTACGCAGCAAAACTTCTTTTGGAATTTGAGTTTCCTGTACGGCACGTTGAATCACCTGTTCTACATTTTCGCCCACTTCTTTTGAAGAATGACGAATTGGTCGCGCCATACGTAATGGCCATTGTGATTGATCAGGCAAATATTTAATTAAATCTAAAATAGTTTTGCCATGTTCACGCACAATATGCGCACGTAAATCTTTAATAGTACTGAGCTGGAACTGATTTTTAGGATTTTTCTCGACCAAGTCCAGCATAGTAGAATTACGCAAAATAAAACTACGTGGTTGGTTTAAGGCTTTTACCATTTGCTCACGCCAAACGGCCAATTGTTGCAATTGCATGAGTTGACGGCGTGAATGACGATAGTTGCCCACATCCTGATACAACAACTCTAAAGGTGTTTCTTCACCAATTTCCTGAGTTAAATTGCGGCAATCTTCTTGTGCAAAATCCAGTAAATAATTTTGTTTTAAGTCGGTTTGTACCTTATCTGCCAATTGCATTAGATACAGCACATCATTGGCAGCATAATTTAACTGCTCATCGGACAACGGACGTGCAAGCCAGTCTGAGCGAGTTTGCCCTTTATCAATATCGACATTGAGCATGGTTTTTAAAGCGTTTTGATAACTGACTTGTAAACCATGCCCTAAAAATGACATGCCAACTTGGGTATCAAACACGTTATCTAAGTTTTTTTGCTGCGCATAATGATAAATTAAATCAATATCTTCACCGCAGGCATGAAAAATATTTTGCTGCGCTTGAAACAGTTTTTCCCAAAATGCACTTAAATTTAACGAAGTCCCATCTAACAAATAGACCTGATCATTCACATTAATTTGGAATACACCCAATTTTGGCCATAAAGTATCGACCTTAATAAATTCGGTGTCTAAACCATAAATGCTGTTTTGGCTCATTAATGCCAAGACATTTTCAAAGTCTTTTTGTTGGTGAATAAATTGGAACATAGCGAGCAGGTAAAACAGGATTCTCTAGGGGTTCATTTTAAACATTAAATAGCATTTAGCTATAAAAATATGTCCAGTATTTTCAATTTTTATATTATTTTTAAGTCGATACAGTGGAAATTTAAATTTTTTATCGTTTTTTTATCTTAATTTGATTTTTATTGGCTTTAAAGGCAAGTAATCCTTTTCATGGATGATTTATCAATTGATTATTCATATAAAATAGCCACACATGCGAAATAAACATCCACATGAAATAAGCACCTAAATGCTTATTTCATTCGCATCCGATTATGCACCGCCTGACTTAAAGTATGACTATCGACATATTCAAGTTCGCCACCTTGCGGCACACCTTGCGCGATACGGGTCATCTGCACAGGCAAATGTTTGGTCGCTTCTACCAAATAGTGTGCTGTCGCCTGACCTTCTACGGTTGCATTGGTCGCCAAAATCACCTCAGTAATGTTGCCATCACTTAAACGCTGAACCAAATATGGAATACCAATTTCGTCAGGCCCAATGCCATCTAAAGGCGATAAATGCCCACCCAAGACATGGTATTTTCCACGAAAACTACCGCTTTGCTCAATGGCCATCACATCGGCTGGAGACTCCACGACACACAGCAAATGTGCATCCCGATCATGTGAGGCACAAATATTGCAAACTTCATCTTCAGTTAATGAATGGCAAATCGAACATTCGTGAATATAGCTAGTGGCTTCATTCAAAGCATGAGCCAAACCGACTGCACCTTCTCTATTTTTCATAATCAGGTGCAATGCCATGCGTTGAGCCGATTTAGGCCCAACACTTGGCAAAATGCGTAGCGCTTGTACCAGTTGATCAAAACGATCACTAAACATACGCCGTTCCTTAGAATAAACCAGCCAAGCCCGGTGGCAAGCCCATGCCTGAGTTTGCAGACTTCATTTTTTCTTCAGAAATTGCTTCGGCTTGACGGGCAGCATCATTCATTGCAGCGGCAATCAAATCTTCAATCATGTCTGCATCGTCTTGCAATAATTCAGGGTTGATTTCAATGCGTTTGACCACATTACGGCAGGTCATAGTCACTTTCACTAAACCACCACCTGCTTCTGCATGCACTTCAGTTTGCGCAAGTTCTTCTTTGGCTTTTTTAATGTTGTTTTCCACTTCTTTTTGCATGCGCTGTGCTTGCTGCATCAACATATTAATGTTCATAAAAATCTCCGAACAAATGATCTATTTAGTTTTAAATGAGGTCTAAACCGCGCTCGATGTCGCGAATAATATCATCAATATCTTCCAAGCCAACAGAAACACGAATTAAACCTTCGCTGATACCTGCTGCTTGTTTGGCTTCTGGGGTCATTCTGCCATGCGATGTTGTTGCAGGATGGGTAATGGTTGATTTTACATCGCCCAAATTACTGGTGATAGATAGGAAGCGTGTGTTGTCAATCACAGTCCACGCGCCTTCACGCTCGCCTTTCACCACAAAAGATACAACACCACCAAAGCCAGACTGTTGTTTTTTCGCCAACTCATGCCCCGCATGATGCGGCAGACCTGCATAATACACTTTTTCAACTTTTGGATGTGCATCTAGCCACTCGGCAAGTTTTTGTGCGCTAGCGCAATGTGCTTTCATCCGCAGGCTTAAAGTTTCTAAACCTTTTAAGAAAATCCATGCGTTAAATGGACTTAATGAGTTACCCAAAGTACGAATCACACCGTTGATTTCTTCAACCAGTTTATCTTTGCCCACCACAGCGCCGCCTAAAGCACGTCCCTGCCCATCAATATATTTGGTCGATGAGTAGATAATTAGGTCAGCACCAAATTTAATTGGTTGTTGTAAAACTGGGGTACAGAAGGTGTTATCAACTGCAAATAAAGCATTATTTGCATGTGCAATATCGGCAATCGCTTGCAAGTCACCCACCTGAGCCAATGGATTTGATGGTGTTTCAATAAATAACAAACGCGTATTTGGACGAATCGCTTGCTTCCAACTGTCTAAATCTTCTAAATCAACAAAAGTGACATCGACACCAAACTTCATCACGTATTTTTCAAATAGTGAAATGATCGAGCCAAATACAGCACGTGAACAGACTACATGATCACCCGCTTTAAGATAAGCCAAAGTGATCGCATGAACGGCCGCCATACCCGAACTTGTCGCAACCGCACGTTCTGCACCATCTAATACTGCCAAGCGTTTTTCAAAAGCCTGTACAGTTGGATTGGTATAACGTGAATAGGTATTGCCTTCAATTTCACCTGAGAATTTTGCAGCTGCATCGGCAGCATTTTCACAAACAAATGATGAAGTCAGGAAAATTGGCTCACTGTGTTCGCCTTCAATTGTACGGTTGTGTCCGGTACGAATTGCCAAAGTATCTAATTGATATTCAATGTCGTCGTGTTGACTCATCTTTACTGCTCAGCCCTAAACTTAGTCCTAAGACCTGTTTGTTAAATAATTGCCAACATTTTGAGCGCCAAGCGCATTTAAGGTCAAGGTAAAATGTATAAATATCGCTTAGACTTCATTCAAATCGGCGCCACGTGTGATGGAACACCTCATGAATCAGCTACAAAGAAAATTTAATCCGCACCGAAAAAAGCTTAAAAACCTCAGCACTCGCTTATTTAAAAGCCGTGATTTGATCTTATCTCAGACCACGCCATACGACATCGTGGCACATTATAAGTATGCGCAGATTCGCTATTACGCTTCGCCAGATAAGCAATATAAAGAGCCGCTGGTTTTTGTTGCGCCTTTAGCAATTACCATGTCGATTTATGACTTATATCCTTATCGCTCTTTAGTGAAACATTTTCAGCATAGCGGTTTTGATGTGTATTTGGTTGATTGGGGACAATTGACCTATCAACATTGTCATTTAAATTTTATGGCTTTTATTCAGGATGCAATCCCTAATTGTATTCAACTCATTTTACAACACGCCAAAGTCGAACAAATTTCACTACATGGTTGGAGTATGGCGGGTATTTTTGCCATGCTTTATACCGCCGACCAACAAACAACTCATATTAAAAACTTGATGGTTTTGGGTAGCCCTGTAGATAGCTATGCTTCGGGGCGGGTTGGTAAACTCTTTCAACTGACCAATCAACTGATTTCTAAATATCCCAAATTGCAACATGCCTTTTATTCAGGAAAAATTCCAAAGCATTTAATTCATACGCCGGGTTTAATCAATGCGATTGGTTTTAAGATTTTAGACCCTAGAGCATGGCTGGAAAGCAATAAACAGATGCTGTCGAATCTGCACGACTTACAAACCTTGCATGAAAACGCAACTTTAGCCAATTTTTTAAATAATATGATTGATTATCCGGGTGGGATTAATCAGGACATGGTATTGAATGTATGGCTGCAAAACCCACTCAAACAAGGTCATATTCAACTCAAACAACATCAGATAGACCTTAAAAATATTCATTGTTCACTTTTGGTCGGTGCGGGTGATAGCGATCAAATTGTCACTGCTGAAGCTGCTCAACCTTTATGTGAATTGACAAGTAGTACCGATGTCACGTTTACTCTTATTCCAGGTGGACATTTGGGTTTAATGTCCAGTCAAAAAAGTGCCAATGAATTCTGGCCTAAACTGACCACTTGGTTAGAACAACGATCTAGCAAAATTGCATAAAGAGAGCAAAAACATGATTCAATCTGTTGCATTTATTGGCTTAGGCGCAATGGGCTACCGCATGGCAGCCCATTTACCTAAACATTTTGATACGGTCTATGTCTGGAATCGTAACTTTGCCAAAGCCGAGCAACATGCTGCTGAATATGGCACACAAGCGGTTGAATTGGCTCAAGCGGTGCAAGCAGATATTATTTTTTCTTGCTTGCCCACCAGTACCGAAGTTGAAAACCTGATTGCACAAGTTCAACTTAAAGCAGGTTCAGTCTGGGTCGATTGCACCAGTGGCGTACCCGAAAGTGCTAAAAAATTGGTACAACAACTTGAAGCACAACAGATCGACTTTTTAGATGCACCTGTAAGCGGACAAACCATTGGTGCAGAAAATGCCACATTAACAGTCATGATTGGCGGTAAAGCTTCTGCTTTTGAAAAAGCCCTACCTGCAATTCAGGCTTTTGGTAAAGTGATTCAGCATGTGGGTGAACCTGGTGCTGGCTTTGCCGTAAAAGCGGTGAATAATATGTTAATGGCAGTGAGTTTGTGTGCTGCAGCTGAAGGTTTTACCACCTTAAAAGCACATGGCGTAAACTTAAATCAGGCCTTGCAATGCATAAATGCTTCAAGTGGTAAAAGCGCAGTAACGGAAATGATTTTGCCGCAGCGAGTACTGAATCGCGCTTTTCCAAATACTTTTGCACTCCCTTTACTGGCTAAAGACACAGGTATCGCATTAGATTTAGTCCATGAAGCAGCTTTGCCTGCACCTGTATTGGCTTTAACCCAAAGCCTGATTCAAGCAGCGAATTTAACCGCAGAAAAAGACAGTGATTTTTCCACTGCTGTGAAAATGTATGAATTATGGAGTAATATTACCCTAGAGTAAGAACTCGCCATTGAATATACAGCCATAAACCCAATAATGTGTATTAAGTGGCTAGTCACACCATCATTAAATAGAGGAAACTCTTATGAACAAGTTTAGCATTGCCGTATTTGCAAGCCTTGCAACTTTAATTGGGGCAAGTTCAACTACTTTTGCATCTGAACAAGAATGTCAGAAACTGAAAAATGACCACGATGTTATTTATGCATCTAAAGGGTTCTGCTTCAAAGACCCAGAAGCTAAAGCACGTTTTGGTAATGACAACTGCTATACAACCAAACCTAAGTTTTCTGAAAAAGAACAACAACGTCTTGACGCAATCAAAGAACGTCAAAAAGAACTGAACTGTAAATAACCGTTCTGAAATATCAAAGCTGAATTTAAGGAATCATAATGGCTTACGATGATCAAAATATTTTTGCAAGAATTCTACGTGGCGAACTTCCTGCAATTAAAGTGTATGAAGATGACCAAGTGCTTGCGTTTATGGACATCATGCCGCAAGCCGATGGTCACACTCTTGTGATTCCTAAAACGCCTGCGGTGACTTTACTGGACTTACCTGCAGATGCAGCAGCATATACCATTCAAATTGTGCAAAAAATTGCAAAAGCAATGCAGCAAGCTTTGGGTGTAGATGGTATCGTGTTAATGCAATTGTCAGGTACAAGCGCAGGTCAAACTGTCCCCCACGTGCATTTTCACTTAATTCCGACCTCGGTTCATCAACTTGGGAAACATGCTGCACAAATGGGTGACCAAGAGAAAATTAAAGCTCAAGCGGAAAAAATTAAAGCAGCGCTTTAAATATTTCAAAAATGTCATACAAAAAATGGAGCAGCTGCTCCATTTTTTTTGCATTCAGCTTTCTTCATTCATTTATACCACCATTTATGACACTAAGATGTCTTTCCCTTTGCAATTAAGTTATTTATTTCACATATTTTTCTATAAATAGAAATATAATCATTAAAAAAATGCGAATAAAAGTAAGTTTTTGATCTAACTTGTACTTTTTAATAATTTTGAAATATTTCCTTAATATTACTGTCGCATTTGTAAGGAATACTTAGCACCAATAGAGAACAGCGGTAGATCAACCCTACTTCTGAACAATGTTTAGGACTAAAAAACAATAGTCTGTATTGGAGCTACACATGAAAAAAACGCTTTGCGCATTAGCAGTTGGGGCAACCTTTTTAACACCAGCATTAGCGATGGCTGCTGATGTTAAAGTTTATGGTCGTGCACACGTATCTTTAGACTATCTTGATGATGGTAAAGACTATAATGAAGTTGGTCTTTCTTCTAACTCATCACGTTTAGGCTTCAAAGCTGAACAAAAATTAGAAAACGGCATGACTGTTTTTGGTCAAATCGAACAAGAAATTAACTTTGCTAGCGGCTCTGCAAATGATGATTTAGAGTTTGCTACTCGTGATACCTTTGTAGGCTTAAAAGGTGATTTTGGTCAAGCGCGTGTAGGTCGCTTCGACAGCCCATTTAAAGCTGCACGTGGTCCAGTCAACTTCTTCGGTGACATGGTTGGTGACATCCGTAACGTAACCCGTGCTGGTAATTTACGTTTTGACGAGCGTAATGCCAATACAATTGAATATAAAACTCCTAAATTTGGCGGTGGTTTTAACGTAACTGGTGCTTTATCACTGCACGAACAAAACAGCCCTGATGCTGCAAAAGATGGAGCTAAAGATAAAGATAAAGCTTACGACTTAGCTTTAACTTATAAAGAAGGTAACGTAGACTTTGCAGCAGCTTATGAGCACTATGAAGAAGAAGCAAGCCGCGGTGAACGTGATGGCTTCCGTGTTGCAGCTGCTTATAAAATCACACCTGAATTTAACTTAGGTGCTTTATACCAGTATTTAACACATGACAATGATACTGCAAACCCAGATGTTCAAGTATTTGGTGTAGCGGCTGACTATAAAGTTGCGCCGAAGACTTATGTACGCGGTCAAGTATTCCACCGTGACGTAGATGCTGATGATGCAAATGCAACATTATTGGCAGTAGGTGTAGAGCACCGCTTAGACAAGGCAGTACGCGTATATGCTAACCTTGCAACAATGCTTAATGACACTAAATCTAACCTAACACCATGGTCACAAGGTCGCTCTAACAGCGTTGCCGGTGTCGCTGATGAAGATGCTTTAGGTCTTTCTTTAGGTTTCCGTTACGACTTCTAAGTCTGAACTAAAGCCTAAAATATAAAAAACACGCTTCGGCGTGTTTTTTTAATGCATACTTAAAAAAACAAATAAAACAAAGCCAGCAAATGTGCTAGCTTTGTTTATCCAAGTCTCTTTTACTAAGCTGGATTTTTTCAATATTAACGCTTTAAAAACCCAGACACTAAACTCATCACTTGTTGAATATCGTCATTGGCTTCTTGTTTGCTGGTTTGCTCACCTTGTGGTGTCAATGAATCGATAATTTGCGGCAAAACTGCAGAAATCGCATTATAAATATCTTGTTTTGGCGCCTGAGTTTGCTGTGCAACCTGCTCTACATCGGCATCATCAAATAAACTTTGTACTTGTTCAGCACCTACATGTGCATTTTCACCTGGGTCTGTAGACACCCAATCAGCCACCTGACTGGTTAAGCCCTGTCCTTTGAGTTTATCCAAAGCACCTTGCAATCCACCCTGTTTTTGAATCCATGCCAATACCAAAGGCAAGACTGCAATCAATAAACTTTGTGCACCTGAAGCACCTGTAGCAGAACGCTGTTGTTGCCCACCTAACTGACCAAGTACTGAACCCAAAATACCACCCAAGCCCCCTTGTGCAGATTGTTGGTTATTAGCACCAAGTTGCCCCAAAACTGAGCCTAAAATACCGCCCAATCCACCTTGAGATTGATTAGATTGCTGTTTCGCGCCCAATGCCTGCTTTGCTAAAATTTCAACAATATTGCTTAAATTAGTCATTTTATGTTCCTCAATATGCCCTTATGACAGCATACGAAGTTTTGACTGAATTGCGCGCTTGAAATTGTTAAATTTTGCAATATCCTAAATTTATGTGAATTAATTATCATTATTAGAATTTTGTGATCGTAATTCAGCACTTACCAGCGGAATTTATCCCAATTTTCAGGGTTTGCCCAAAACTTAGAATTAAACCAATCAGGCACGTGCTTATAAGTCAAAATATTAAATTGCCATAAGCACAAATGATGCTGCTCAAAGCGATGTTCAATCAATTGCGTAAAACCAAGCGCTCTAAGCAATTGCTCATCTTCACGCGCAGCAATCACCACAATACGTTTTGCCAATAAATCACGTAGCTTCACCAAAATTTGCGAAGTGTGTTGTGGCGTCTGCACAGCAAAATCTGCAGCATCTAAAAATACAACTGCCAAATCAAAACGTTGGGTAAAAGGCAGATTTAAAAATGCCAATGCGCTAAAATACTGCCATTGGATAGTTGGCTGCTCATCAGCCGCTTGATTGTTATATTTCGGGCTTGCTTCAATATTTTGCCCTATACACAATGCAGTAGAAATTGGCTGTTGTTGAGATAAATCATCAATTAATGCTTGAATTAAACGCATTTCAGCCATCACTGCATTCCTTCATTTTCGAGAGAGTATTCTTATGGAACTACAAGGCATTTGCCATAAAATGCACGCAGGTCTTAAGGACCATAGTGTAACTGATGAACAGGTACACAAGGCAAATGTTGAATATAAATTTATTCTAGACCGTGCAGAAATTGACCTGCCTTTTCAGCTTGGGCAAGAACTTGAACTGGAATGGACGGGCAATATTTATTGTGTTTCTTGTGGTGTGAAAACACCAAAATCTTATTCGCAAGGACATTGTTTCAAGTGTTTTAAAACCAAAGCATCTTGCGATATGTGCATCATGAAGCCTGAAACCTGTCACTATCATTTAGGTACATGTCGTGAAGATAGTTTTGCTCAAGAAGTCTGCTTTCAACCGCACATCGTATATTTAGCCAATTCAAGTGCTTTAAAAGTGGGAATCACCCGTTTAGGTCAAATGCCAACACGTTGGCTAGATCAGGGCGCAACTCAAGCCTTGCCAATTATGAAAGTCGGCTCACGCCGTTTATCTGGGCAATTGGAAGTTATGTTTGGTACACAGGTCGCAGATAAAACCGACTGGCGCAAACTACTCAAAGGCGAAGCAGAGCCGCTAAACCTAATTGAAGTGCGTGAACAACTGATTGAAGAGTTTGCACCTAAAATTCAGACCATTCGTGATGAGTTTAGTCAAAACCTTGAATTCAACGAAACGGTAGAGCTTTTAGATCAGGAACTTCCGCGTGAATTTGTGTACCCTGTAGAACAGTATCCTGAGAAAATTAAATCACATAACTTAGATAAAACCCCAATTATTCGCGGCAAACTGCAAGGAATTAAAGGGCAATATTTAATCTTGGATACAGGTGTCATCAACATTCGTAAATACACAGGTTATGAGCTAAAAATTCGCGCTGAATAAATCTTGAAACTGCTTACTTAATCATTTTAGATGCACAAAAAAACCAGCAAATTTGCTGGTTTTTTTGTAGATGTTCATCACTTATTTGATTTTCGCTTTCGATTTCAAATATTGCGTATAGTCATCTAGCTCTTGTTGAGCACGTAATTGTTGATACAACTGCGCTAACTCTTTCAGTTGCTCAGGCGTTAAAGCATTCGATGTAGTATCGTTTACATTTGATACAGCTACCACCACCAATTCATTTGGTATAGATGCTGTTGTTACTGACCACATACCATCTTTAGGCGCGAGCACACTAAATGCAGCACGTTCAATTTCACGCTTTAACAAACCATCTGCACGGGTGAATATGCCTGCATTTTCAAAACGGATTTGGTTTTTCGCCAAAACGGTCGCTGCAGGTTGAGTTTTAAAGGCATCCAACGCAGCTTGAATATCTTTTTTCGCTGCATCAAAGGCTTTTTTCTCAATCAGTTTAGCTTTTACGCGGGGTGTTGCTTCTTCTAAAGTTTGCACACCTGCGGCATGGTAATTACGCACTTTCACCCATACCACATCGCCATTGGCTAAAGTAATGTTACTCGATGCGTTGCGATCGCCATTTTTCACATCATCATTAAACAATTTAACTTTGACAGATGGCTGGCTTAAAACAGGATGCTGCGCCGCCAAAGTTAAACCATTAACAGATTCGACTTTGGCCGTTTTCACTTCTTCTGCCACAACATCTAAAGCATCACTACTCACCACCAATTCATTTAAGCTGTTGATGGTATCGGTATACGCATTTTCAGTTTTGGCTTTTTGCAACTCTGCCATTAAACGTGCTTTTTGAGTTTCAAACGCAGGGACTTGAACTGTAGCACCTTCTGTTTGAATCACATGATAGCCATATTGAGTTTTAATCGGCTGTGATACTTCACCAGATTTTAAGCTACCCACGGCTTTGTCAAAGGCATCGCCAAATACGCCTGCTTCATAACCTGCAACCTCACCACCTTTGGCTTTAGACTCAGGATCATCCGAATACTTTTGTGCAGCTGCAGTAAAGCTTGTACCTTGCTTAATTTCAGCTGCGGCTTGCTCTGCAAGTTTTTTAGCTGCGGCATCATCACGCGCATCGGTGGTGATTAAAATATGTTTCACTGTCGGTACAGCAGCACCTTTTTGAGTTTCGACAAACTTTTGATAAGCCTGTTGTAACTCTGCGTCAGTGACAGCCGTATTTGCAGGTGCAATATTGGCTGGAGTCACCACAATGTAATCGACATCAACGCTAGCAACCTGTTTAAAGGCATTGGCGTGCTGTTCATAATACGCAGCAATCTCTTGTGCATTTGTGATGATGTTTTTCTTGTAGTCATCTAACTTAATGCTAGATAAATGCAAAGTACGTTGCTGGGTTTGTAAATTGGCAATTTGCTGAATATCAGACGGGCTAACTAAAGCATAATCGGTAAAGCTAGCACTCAGCATTTTTAACGCATGGTCTTGGCGTAAATTTGCCACAAGCGCCTGATTGGTCATGCCTACAGATTGCAGATAGTTCGCATACAAGCTTTCAGAAAACTTGCCATCTTGTTGGAAATTCGGTTGCTGTGCAATCATTTGTTCAATTTGTGCATCGCTCAAAGAAATCCCTAATTTCTCAGCTTGTTGTAATAACAAGGTACGTGCAACCAAAGTATCTTTGGCTTTGTTTTGAATATAATTTTGATTCAATAGTGTTTCATCACCATTGGTATAGGCCAAGTATTGTTCTTTCAAGGAATTGGTCAGATTATCTAATTCTCGTTTTGAAATTTGCTGACCATTGACTGTTTGTGCAGTGTCTTCAGACTGACCTCCACTAAAATATCCTTCAATACCTACAAGTGCTAAAGGGGTCAAGAACAAGACGAGCAAAACTTTGCCCAACCAACCCTTAATAACTTTACGAAAAGATTCCATAAGTATTCCAATATTTTATTTGTGCGAGATTTTAACTGAAAACCCTCAACGAATGAATGCGTTGAAGCCGTTTATTGACATTATTAATAAAAAACGCGCCAATTGGCGCGCTTTCTTGGCATTTTAAAAGATTATGCTACTGAATCTTTTAAACCTTTACCCGCTTTAAAGCTTGGTACTTTGCTTGCTTTAATTTCAAGTGTAGCACCTGTTTGTGGGTTACGACCTGTGCGAGCAGCACGCTCTTTCACATTAAATGTACCAAAACCAACGAGGGTTACAGTATCACCCGCTTTAAGCGCTTCAGTAATAGAAGCAATTGTTGCGTCTAAGGCCTTACCTGCATCAGTCTTAGACAATCCCCCTTTCTCTGCAATTGCATCGATTAATTCTGATTTATTCATGAAAATTACGTCCTCTTAATATCGTTTATTTAAGGTCCAGAGATTTAATTTAAATTACCGTAACGCCTTTATAGCAATGCTTTGAGGGTAAAAGCAATACTCCCTGCACGCTTTTATGCAAAATAAATGGTAAAAACGATGGAACTGTTAGCCTCTATTCAGTTTTGCCCTAAAATACCCGATGTATAATAAAGCAACATCCTTTAAGCCCCCCTTTCCACAGAATTACTTTTTCGCAACATCTTCTTTTAATTGTTTATTTTCTTCAATCAACGCATCGACTTTGGCATGTAATTGCAGTACCAATTGCTCCAAATGTTGTAGGTCTTTTGCTGTCACCAAGCCAATTCTATTTAAAGAATGATTGACGCTATGGTCAATTAAACGCTCAACTTTATCTTTAGTATCAATGACCGACTCTTTGGCTTTTTCAGACACTTTTTCAACTGTTTGATCGGCAATTTCTGTAGTTTTAGATTCTAATTCCTCACCCACCTTGACCAGAGAGTCAAACAATTTATTGCCTTCTTCTTCTGCGCGTGAAAATGCACCTAAACCTGCTAGCCAAATTTGCTTGGTATATTTACGAAAATCGAGTGATGATTTACGTCCTGAGCGTAATTTATCTTTATTTTTCAATGTGGTTTCTGGTTCAACCAAATGCTCTTCTACGCTATCCGTCGTTTTTTCCATGAACCTCTCTCCTGCTTATTTTATGCGCACATAAATGTAATAAACCTACAAAATGCTTTCATAATAGCAAATTAAATACTTGATCGTTTTGCTAAACTGTTCTACAAAGCAAGATTATTCGCTGCGCTTCTTAGAATGTATTCTCAACGAAGCGCAAAACAAGGAATTCAACTTTAGATTTAGGGACTTGATTTTATGAGTGATTCGCAACAAAGACAAAGTAATCCACATTTGTTGCTGACCATGCTCATGATTGTGTTGGAAACAATTTTTAGCTTTATTCTCAAACATGATCGTGTGGTCGCTTTGCAGGCTAAAAAGTTTGTCGACCAGAAAATCACCATTAAAATTAATAGCTATATTCCTTATTTCGACATTTACGTCGAATTCAATCCAAACGGCATCTTATTTGACAGCAAAGCACCTGAACAAGCTGTCGATTTGGATGTGCGCACCACCCTCATAGATTTATTTAAAATCTTTATTTTAGGTAATCGTCGCAGTATTAAACACATGCGTATAGATGGTGACATTACCCTTAAAGATGAGTTTCGTGATCTAATTTTGCATTTTAGTGCACCCAAAGTTTTGGCTGACTGGAAACAATGGCTAAAAGAAGCACCTCAAGAACAAGAAGTGATCGGTTCTAAAAAGCGCATTGCTCCACTTTTAGACAAAATTGATGAGCAACGCTCTAAGATCAATACCTTACAAGTTGAGCTTAAACAGCATAAAAACCGTATTCGTCGGATTGAACGTCGTCAAAAGCGCATTAACATCGCCTTTGGAGTAATAACAGTATTATTAATTACGTTATTAGTGTATAATTTATGGATCGCTTAAACGCATTAAAATATCAAGAAAAACAGCGTAAATCCTCGCGCACAATATCACAATAAAATACTTGACTAATTTAGTCGGGATTCATAGAATACCCATATCTAGTCTAATCATGTGTATCGAATCATGCGCTTAACAACTCGCGGTCGCTACGCAGTGACTGCTCTACTTGATTTAGCTTTGCAGCCAACTGAACAAACGATCACGCTTGCTGAAATTGCAGCCCGTCAAACTATTTCTGTTGCTTATCTTGAGCAGTTATTCGCAAAACTTAAGCGCCACGGCTTAGTGTCTAGTGTTCGCGGTGCTAACGGTGGTTACCATTTAGCACGTAGTGCAAATGAAATCACTGTGCTAGAAATCATTGAAGCCGTAAACGAAACTGTTGATGCAACGCGTTGCGACCATAAAGGCAACTGTCAAAATGGTGCAATGTGCTTGACTCACGACTTATGGCAGGAACTCTCCCATCATATTGCCGACTATCTCGCTAAAATCTCACTTGCTGACTTAGTAGCCCGTGACAACGTACAAACCGTTGCCATCCGCCAAAATACAGCTCCGTTTGATTCAGCCCTTTTATCGGTTACAGGTATTTGACATGAAACGTCCTATTTATCTTGACTACGCAGCAACCACTCCTGTAGATCCGCAAGTTGCAGAACGCATGATGGAGTGCCTGACTTTTGATGGGACTTTCGGTAATGCCGCTTCTCGCTCACACGCTTATGGCTGGCAAGCAGAAGAAAAAGTTGAATATGCACGTGAACAAGTTGCGAACTTGATCAAAGCAGACCCACGTGAAATCGTGTGGACTTCTGGTGCAACAGAATCAGATAACCTTGCACTAAAAGGCGTAGCACAATTCTATTCGTCTAAAGGCAAACACATTATTACGTCTAAAATTGAACACAAAGCCATTTTAGATACCTGCCGTGAGCTTGAATCTGAAGGTTTTGAAATCACGTACTTAGAGCCACAACCACAAACAGGTTTAATTACACCTGAAATGGTTGAAGCGGCAATTCGTCCAGACACAGTTTTAGTGTCGTTGATGATGGTCAATAACGAAATTGGTACGATTACCGATGTCGCTGCAATTGGCGAAATCACCCGTGCCAAAAAAATCTTCTTCCACGTTGATGCTGCGCAAGCTGCAGGTAAGGTAGAAATTGATTTATCTACCTTAAAAGTAGACTTAATGAGCTTCTCTGCACACAAAATCTATGGCCCTAAAGGTATTGGTGCGCTATTTGTACGCCGCAGTCCACGCGTACGCTTAAAAGCACAAATGCATGGTGGCGGTCATGAGCGTGGCATGCGTTCAGGCACACTTGCAACCCACCAAATTGTAGGTATGGGCGAAGCATTTGAACTTGCAGGCAAAAACTTAGCTTCTGAACAAGCCCGTTTACGTGTATTGCGCGACAAACTTTGGAATGGCTTGAACACCATGGAACAAGTTTTCCTGAATGGTCACCCAACACTAAACGTAGCCAACTATTTAAACGTCAGCTTCAACTTTGTTGAAGGTGAATCTTTAATGATGTCTCTTAAAGATGCTGCGGTATCTTCAGGTTCTGCGTGTACTTCAGCGACTTTAGAGCCATCTTATGTATTACGTGCACTAGGTCTTTCAGACGAACTTGCACACAGCTCAATTCGTTTCAGTTTTGGTAAATACACCACTGAAGAAGATATTGATCATGTCCTAACTGTGACTAAAGCTGCTGTTGAAAAGTTACGTGAACTTTCACCGCTTTGGGATATGTATAAAGAAGGGATTGACCTTTCTAAAGTAGAATGGACTGAACACTAATTCATCCCAAATCTAATGGCTTTGACAGGAAGCCATTAGATTGATAAAGGTAATTTCACCCCCATATTTATATTAAGGCTGACCCCGAGGTTTGGAGAAGCGACATGGCTTATAGCGATAAAGTAATTGATCATTACGAAAACCCTCGTAATGTTGGCGTTTTAGACAAAAATGCTGAAAACGTTGGTACAGGTATGGTGGGCGCACCTGCATGTGGCGATGTAATGCGTCTGCAAATTCAAGTGAATGACGAAGGCGTGATTGAAGAAGCACGTTTCAAAACTTATGGTTGTGGTTCTGCCATTGCTTCAAGTTCTTTGGTTACTGAGTGGCTTAAAGGTAAAACTTTAGATGAAGCACAAGCGATCAAGAACATTGATATTGCTACCGAACTTGCCCTTCCACCAGTGAAAGTACACTGCTCTGTATTGGCAGAAGATGCAATTAAAGCTGCTGTAGAAGACTATCGCAGCAAAAAGACCAAAGCTTAATTTGCTAAGTTTTGTGGAAAAACAAACGGAGTTTTCATGATCAATTTAACTGAAAATGCTGCAACTCATATCAGCAATTACTTAAAGAATCGCGGTAAGGGTCAAGGTATTCGCGTTGGTGTGAAAACTTCAGGCTGTTCTGGTTTGGCTTATGTACTCGAATTTGTAGATGAAGTCGATACGCACGACCAAATGTTTGAACAGTTTGGTGTTAAAGTTTTCGTTGATCCGAAAAGCCTAGTTTACCTAGATGGCATGGAAATGGACTATGTCAAAAATGGTTTAAACGAAGGTTTCGAGTTTAACAACCCCAATAAAAAAGGTGAATGTGGCTGCGGTGAATCGTTCACGGTATAAAGCCACCTCCCTCTTTTTAGCTTAAAACAGTGTACAATACACTGTTTTAATTGCATTTATGCAGCCAATTTTGCACACTAATCGCGGATTCCATCTCCCATGAATCATTTTGAGTTGTTTAATCTTCCTGTTGCACTCGATATTGATTTCGCTACTTTAAAAGCTGAATTTTTAAAGCTACAGCAGCAATATCACCCCGACAAAGCCGAAGACAAAGATCAAGCCTTGATTAAATCTAGTAAAATTAATCAGGCGTTTAAACAACTCTCTGCGGTAGACAGTCGTGCTGCATATTTACTCTCATTGAAAAAGCAAGATTATCATCTCGATCAATCCATCCATGACTTTGAATTTTTACAAGATGCCTTGGAAATTCGTGAGCAATTGGATGATGCCAACTGTGCCGATGACTTACAGTCATTAAAGGTTGAAGTACAACAATGGGTTGATGGCTTAGTCCGTGAATTTAAAATTGACTATGCCGAAGAAGATTGGGCAGAAGCGCGTGACACTGTGCGTAAATTACGCTTTTTCATGAAAGTTATGGCTGACCTAGACAAAGCTGAAGATCGTTTCCTTGATGATGACAGTTTTGATTTAGACGATGATTTTTAATTTTAGTTTGTATTTTAATATTTAACGGGCAAAGGATTTTACATAATGGCGCTCTTGCAAATTGCAGAACCAGGTCAATCAAGTGCACCGCATGAACATCGCATTGCGATTGGCATTGACTTAGGCACCACTCATTCATTGGTTGCCACAGTTCTTTCTGGTAAAGCCAAAGTCTTGCATGATGAGCAAGGTCGCGTGCTACTGCCTTCTATCGTCCATTATGCAGAGCAAAATACACATTATGGCAATGCTGCTGCGCCATTTATTACTACAGACCCTAAAAACACGATTGTTTCAGTCAAGCGTTTTATGGGTCGTTCTAAAGCGGACATTAAATTTCAACATCCATACACGTTAGTGGGTGAAGACAATCAAATGCCTGCTTTTGAAACAGCTCAAGGCCGTAAAACACCTGTTGAAATTTCGGCAGAATTACTTAAACAACTCAAAGACCGCGCAGAAGCCAGCTTACAAAACCCTGTAAATGGTGCAGTGATTACTGTTCCTGCTTATTTTGATGAAGCTCAACGCCAAGCCACACGTGACGCTGCCGAGCTTGCAGGTTTAAAAGTATTGCGTTTATTGAATGAACCGACTGCAGCAGCGGTTGCCTACGGTTTAGATCAAGACACCAACTTGGCTCAAGACCGTAACTATGTGATTTACGACTTGGGCGGTGGTACGTTTGACGTTTCTATTTTACGTTTCTCTCAAGGTGTTTTTGAAGTTTTAGCCACAGGCGGCCACACTGCTTTAGGTGGTGATGACTTAGATCGTCTGATTGTAAAATGGGCAAAAAAACAGCTGAATATTGAAAGTTTAGATGATGCAGAATATGCACACTTTATTGTGTCTGCACGTAAAGCCAAAGAAGCGCTCAGCAATGCAGAAAGTGTTGAATTAAAACTGTTAGAGCACACGCTGCAATTAGACCGCGCAAACTTTGAAAGTATTATTCAGATTGCTTTAGATAAAACCATTAGTGTATGCAAACGTGTATTACGCGATGCCAAACTTGACCTAGATGACATTCAAAATGTAGTTTTAGTCGGTGGTTCAACACGTTCTTATGCCGTGCAAAAAGCTGTTCGTGAAGTATTTAATCAAGAACCATTATGCACAATTAACCCAGATGAAGTGGTTGCAATTGGTGCATCAATTACCGCCAATCAACTAATTGGTAACAGCAAAGATGGTTCGTTGCTATTAGACGTTACCCCACTGTCTTTGGGTTTAGAAACCATGGGCGGTTTGGTGGAACGCTTAATTTCACGCAATACTGCAATTCCTGTAGCACGTCGCCAAGAATTTACCACTTATCAAGATGGCCAATCTGCCATGTTGATTCATGTGGTACAAGGTGAGCGTGATTTGGTAGAACATTGTCGTAGCTTAGGTCGTTTTGTGCTACACGGTATTCCACCAATGACTGCGGGTCAGGCACGCATTGAAGTTACGTTCCAAGTCGATGCTGATGGCTTGCTCAGTGTTTCTGCTAAAGAAACCACTTCTGGTGTGACTGCAAATATCGACATCAAGCCATCTTATGGTTTATCTGAAGCAGATACCGAGCGTTTGCTGCTAGATGGTTTCAAATATGCAGAAGAAGACAAGCAATTGCGTCATTTGCATGAAACCAAAGTTGAAGCACAACGTGAACTTGAAGCTTTACAACAAGCCTTAAAAGTAGATGCACAACTATTAAGCCCAGAACAATTAGAAGCTTTAAATACTGCCAAAGCGCAGTTGGAAGACGAATTGACTGGACAAGACATTAAAGCCATTGAACATGCTGTTGAACAGCTTAAAATACACAGTGATGCTTTTGCTGCAATTCGTATGAATCAACATATTGATACAGCACTTAAAGGCACTAAACTCGACGACTGGTCAAACTCAAACTAATTTAAGGTAAAGATTATGCCACGTATTAAAGTACTTCCACATGCGCAATTCTGCCCAGAAGGTGCTGAGTTTGAAGTCGAACAAAATGCCAACTTATGCGAAAGCTTACTTGAAAATGGCATTAAAATTGAACATGCTTGCGATATGTCTTGTGCATGTACCACTTGCCACGTTGTTGTTCGTAAAGGCTTTGACAGCCTAGAAGAAATGGATGATGTTGAAGCTGACTTATTAGACCGTGCTTGGGGTTTAGAGCCTGATTCACGCTTATCTTGTCAGGTTAAAGTGGTCAATGAAGACTTGGAAGTCGAAATTCCAAAATACACCATTAACCATGCTTCAGAAAATCATTAATCATAAAATGATGCTAATTCTAAAAAACTGCGCTACGGCGCAGTTTTTTTATTGCACAACTTTAGATTTAAAATTTTTGAGGATTTAAAAGTTAAACGAGATCTACATTATAAGAAAAATTTTAGTGTTTTTCAGGAATATGAGTTTTGGCAATTTCTTCAACAGGTGGATGTTCAATCACTTCATCTTCAAGATTAAGTTTTACAATGCCCTGTGAGTTGGTCAGCTTTTGCTGCGTTTGAATTCTTTTAATCATTTTTTCTAATACGGTAATTAGCTCAGGATATTCAAAATTCTGCACTTCATCCAAATTAAGCAACAAATGAAAACCTTTATATTCGTAGTCAAACCAACGCTGATAATCCGACTTGCTGGCCGCATATTTTTCCATCACTTGCCAAGTTTTTACAGGACCTTGAATCCCCTTTAAAAAGATCGGTGCTTTCGGAGCACACAAATAATCATTTTTAATCAGTTTATAAGTGTCATCTGAAAGTAAAATTTCATCAACTTCGGCCGCACTTTGCAAACGCGCAGCTAAGTTAGCATCACGCCCAACAATGGTATATGCCATCCGATGTGCTGCACCGTAGTTCCCAACGTGGCAATATCCTGTACTGATACCCATACGAATATGTAAAGGCGGATAGCCCATTTTGACCCAACGTTCGCGTAACAATTTCATTTGCTGACGCATCGCAATAGCCATCTCTACACAAGTTTTAGCATCTTGTTCAACACCTTGCGTATTTGGATCACCAAAGAAAATTAAAATCGCATCACCCATAAACTTATCCACCGTCGCTTCATATTGCTTGGCAATTTCGGTCATGTGGCTTAAATAATCATTGAGCAGGAATGCTAAATCATCTGGAATTAGTGTTTCAGAAAGTTCAGTAAAGCCTTGAATATCAGAAAAGAAAATCGTCATTTTTTTACGTTTATATTCAATTTTCGCTTCCGACTCACCTTTCATAATCGATTGCCACAACTGCAAAGGTGCATAGCGACTAAGCTGATTCGCAAATTCCATATAGCGGTTCATTTGTGTGTAGTAATGGTCTTTCTTTGCCGTGGTATAGCGGATACGACGTGCCTGATAGGCACTGCCCATGCCAAAGTAAAAGATCATACATAAAAAGGCTAAAATCGTAAGTTCGGTACTGCTTTGTTCAAAATATTCGTTAAAACCAAAAATAAAAATATTACAAAAATAAAAAACTGTGACCGCCAATAAGGATGCCAATGCCACCAAAAAGAAAGAAACTTTAATATAAATGGCGGTATATAGCAGCGCAAATAAAGCGGCAAAAGTAAGTACCAAATTCAGATGTACCGCAGACAAACATACTGCGACTACCACAATATCAATAATAAACAGGATATTACGCTTGGCTTGATGACTATATTTATATTGCAGCCAACGCGAAAATTTAGGAATTATCAGTAATAAAAAAGTAAGAAAAAACGGAAGGTAAATTTGATAATCGGTATCGGCGTAGGTGTAGTGATAGACCACCATAATCAGGGATAAACTTGCATACCCGACTAAACGATGCAGAAATTCGAATTGTTTGGGATCTCTTTCCATCCAATTGTACATGAACACCGCGGCCTACTCCAATCTAGGATTAAAAAGCCACGCATCCTGCGTGGCAATTCATTTCAATTAATCCATTCGCCAGTCAAATGGCATATCGCCTTGACCACGCAGAGCAAGCATCAAGGTTTGACGCATGTGAGCCAAAACTTCATTGCTGTATGGTACAGCTAGCGTACCCCAAACTGGTTTAGGCCAAGCCACATCATTTTGATAACGCACGACGTGATGAAAATGCAATTGTGGAACCATATTACCTAAAGCCGCCACATTCATTTTATCGGCACGGAATACACGTGATAATTGGCTAGATAACCAGCTAGATTCACGTAAAAATTGTTCTTGGTCTGCCTGGCTTAATTCGTATAGTTCTGTAACCCCTGGCACACGTGGAATTAGAATTAACCAAGGGAATTGCATATCATTCATTAAACGACATGTTGACAGAGGAAAGTCGCCTACAAAAAAAGTATCTTGAGCAAGTTGTGGATGCAAACTAAACATATCTTTATAAATGACGCAAATTGTAATGATGGGTAATACTATCACATCCCTAGTGAACTGAGTATGATTCCCATCATGTTTCGATGTAAATAAAGTGCAATTTTAACCAAATTCATCATGAATAATATTCATTATAGAATCAGAGGTTTCTTAGCAAATATTCATAAATTTACCGATATGATATTTGGATCAATTTGCATTTTTAAACTCAGCTGTGCAAAGTTTTTAGCAGGCTGTTTAATAGATCGGCAATAAATTGAATCCGCTTTTCAGCTTCCTCCAACATCACCGTCACTTTTAAACGCTGTCCACCATCCATACGGAAATAGGTCGGATGTTTTTGCATCATTTGAATGATGCTCATGGCTTGCACAGGTGTATCTGGTGAAAATTCGATATGACCGCCATTTGTACCAATATCAATTTTAGTGATGCCCAACTGCTCTGCTTTTAAACGCAGTTGATGTACAGCAAATAATTGTTTCACCGCTTGTGGTGGAATACCAAAACGGTCAATCAACTCCATACGGATATGATCAAGCTTTTCTTGAGTATCGGTATTACTAATGCGTTTGTAGAACAATAAGCGCTGATGCACATCGCCCAAATAATCATCTGGAATTAAAGCAGGCATGTGCAGGTTGATTTCTGCAGTTAAAGACAATGGTGCATCGAAGTTAGGGGTTTTACCTTTTTGAATGGCTTTGGTGGCTTTTTCCAGCATTTCCATATACAGGCTATAACCAATAGCTTGCATTGAACCGCTTTGTTGCTCACCCAGTAATTCGCCCGCACCACGAATTTCCAAGTCTTCGGTTGCCAGCATAAAACCTGCACCCAAAGTTGAGGCACGCTGAATCGCATCCAAGCGTTTTTCAGCATCGCCTTTTAAGCCCTTAATGGAAGGTACCAGCAAATACGCATAAGCTTGGTGATGCGAACGTCCAACACGACCACGTAGTTGGTGCAACTGCGCCAATCCGAGTTTATCTGCACGTTCAATTAAAATGGTATTGGCATTTGGAACATCAATCCCTGTTTCAATAATGGTTGAGCAAACCAACACGTTATATTCTTTATGATAAAACTGCTGCATGACTTGCTCTAATTCACGCTCGCGCATTTGCCCATGCGCAACTGCAACCCGCGCTTCTGGTACCAATTCACGAATGGTTTCAGCACTACGCTCAATGGTTTCCACTTCATTATGCAGGAAATACACCTGACCACCACGTAACAATTCACGTAAAATGGCTTCTTTCACCGTATCGCCTGTATGCTCTTGCACAAAGGTTTTGACCGCTAAACGGCGTGCAGGTGGTGTGGCAATAATGGATAAATCGCGCATACCGCTAAATGCCATATTTAAGGTACGTGGAATTGGCGTTGCGGTTAAAGTCAGCATATCCACATCGGCGCGCAGCGCTTTAATACGTTCTTTGTCACGCACCCCAAAACGATGTTCTTCATCGACAATCATTAAACCCAACTGCTTGAACTGAATATTTTCTTGCAGAATTTTGTGCGTCCCAATCACAATATCGACTTTGCCTTCAGCTAAATCTTCAATGGTTTTTTGATGAGATTTGCTTGAACCAAAACGCGATAAGACTTCAATACGCACAGGCCAGTCGGCAAAACGGTCTTTAAAAGATTCATAATGCTGTTGTGCCAACAATGTGGTCGGAACCAATACCGCGACTTGTTTATTATTCTGTACCGCGACAAATGCAGCCCGCATGGCGACTTCGGTTTTACCAAAACCAACATCACCACAGACCAAACGATCCATTGGTTTTGCCAGTTGCATGTCATGTAAAGTCGCTTCAATTGCATTGGCTTGGTCTAGGGTTTCTTCATAAGCAAAGCCACTGGCAAATTGCATATAAAGACTATGATCCAACTCAAAAGCAAAACCCGGTTTAGATTGACGACGTGCCTGAATATGCAGTAATTCTGCTGCCACATCGTGAATTTGTTCCAACGCTTTGCGTTTGGCTTTATTCCATGCATCTGTGCCTAATTTATGCAAAGGCGCAAGGTCTGGATCACCACCGCTATAACGGCTGATTAAATGCAAATTGGTAACAGGTACATACACTTTTGCAGCATCGGCATAATCAAGTTGTAAAAACTCATGCTCTTGCTCATCAATATTTAAAGTAATTAAACCTGCATAACGCCCTACGCCATAATCAATATGTACCACAGGTGCACCAATGCTTAACTCGGTCAAACTGCGAATTAAAAACTCTTCAGAAACTTCCTGCTGACGTTTACGACGGCGCTGCACCACACGATGTTCATACAACTGATTTTCTGAGATTACACTCAATTGATCTTGAATGACCAAGCCGCGATCTAAAGGTGCATTGGTAATCGCAATGGCTTGTAAAGACTGCTGAAATGCCTCAAAACTCTCCACTTGTGGAATTTCACCCAAAGCGGCACGCAACGCATCTTTTAAGGTTTCACGACGACCTGCACTTTCTGCCACCAATAAAACAGGATGATTGGCCGCATCAATATATTGCTTAACGGCATGAAAGGGTTGTTCTTGTTTAGGATCAACCGCCAAACGTGGTGGTACAAGTGTGCTTAAGTTCACTACACCTGCTTTTTGCTCAAAAGCTTCGGGCGATGCAATCACACGTCCAAATTGATTCAGTTGTTCTAATAATTGATTTGGTTGTAGGAATAATTGCTCAGGCGGCAAAATCGGCTGGTCGATGTTATGACGTCTGTCCTCATAACGATACAGCACATCTTTCCAAAATTGAGTTAAACAGTCATCCACCGCCTTATCTGTAATGACAATGCAATGCTTTGGTAAGTATGAAAGTAATGTATTTTGACCTTCAAGCTGTGCTTGAGTGAAGAATAACGGAAAATAAAACTCTAAACCAGGCGATGCAATGCCTTCTAACACATCCTGATACACAGGGTTCTTTTTCGGGTTTGCCGTTGGGAAACTTTCTGCATAGCGGTCACGGAAAATCGCACGACCTTCTTTTAATGGAAATTCTTTGGCGGGTAAAACCGTAAAATTCTGCAAACTTTGGGTGGTACGCTGCGTTTCTGGATCAAAAAACTTTAAGGTTTCAACTTCATCATCAAATAAATCAATACGGATGGGTGCTTCCTGTCCCGAAGCATAAATATCCATAATACTGCCACGCACAGCAAACTCACCATGATCATAGACTGTATCGACCAGATGATAGCCTGCTTGTACCAAACGCTGTTTTTGTTGTTCCAAAGCAAACTTTTGCCCAACACGAATATCGAAATGCTCGCCTAACACCCATGAGGTTGGTGCAACACGTTGTGCCAAAGTGGTTGCCGAAACCAACAATACACCTTGCTGCGGCATATTGGATAAAATCGCCAAACGCTCCGACACAATATCTTGATGCGGTGACAAGCGGTCATAAGGCAAAATTTCCCAATCGGGGAAAATAGTCGGTTTTACCCCGTAAAATTCTAATTCGCTTTCTAACTGCGCCAAATGTTGTTGATTGCGCGCGACAATCACAAATAAATGCTGATTCTGCTGACCAATTTCTTTAAATAATAATGCTGCGGCGGAACCTTGTAGATTACCAATCCAGCGTTTTTCGCCAGCTTTCAGTTGTGCTAAATTGAGTTGGGAAATTTCGTGTTGGAACATGTATATAGCTTTAGGGTCTAAACAACATGGGGCTTATACTAGCACGATGAATTGACGGTTTTACGTAATTTTTTTCATCCACCATTACAGCGTATTTAATTGCAAAATTTTATAAAACAGCGAGCTTTAAAGTTTGATACACACGCCTCTTTACTTTTGATCACGTAAAAACTGTCGATAATAATCATTCAATTTTTTAACAATCGCTTTAAATTCCAGTAAGTTTTCTTCGGTATTACCAAGCATTGTGTTAAAACGCTGTTGCGCAATTTCCAGATCAATTTTTTCATTGATAATCATAGCTGTAGAATACAGCTGTGCCAAATCATCAAACTGCTGCATACGGCGGTTGGATAAATAATTTAAACGCTCTGCCAAAACATCGTTAAGCAAAATACCATCGACAATATAGCCTTGTTCCGCATCCCATTGAATATTCTGTGCTTCTAAATAGGCAATTTCTTCGAGATTGGCTTTATTTTTAAACAACCCTGTAAGTTTGCTGAACATTTTGAACCTATAAATTGGCGAAATCAAAGTGAATGCTGCAGAGTTTAAATGCTTCACTAAAATAGATGCAACTGATCAGGGTGATTTATGCTCCCCTGATGTTATAAGTCAGTGTTTCAACCCCACTTTGCTTAGGCTATTTATAATGATGCATATTTTGCATCCTGCCAAATGCAAAAAAGCATCTTGAAGATGCTTTTATAACAATCAAAAAATGACTTAAAGCTTATTTGCCATAAGTTTGCTGTAAATACTTCACAATCTTGGCCGATTCAAAAAGCTGAGTCTGGGTATTTGGATCGATTAAAAATGGGACTTGAATATTATCACCCATGACTTTTAATACCTGCTCACGCTTACCACCTGCCAGTGGCACATATTTACCCGGTTTTAAACGTAATTTTGCCAAGCCTTGATCTTGCCAACGCTCTTTGGCTACATTATGAAATTTGAATGGCAACTCCAGTTCAGTCAATACACCACGCACTACACGTGTATAAGGACTTCCCTCAAAACCCCACAGTTCAATCAATTGTTCAGGTGCAGCGCGCTCTACAATTTGCTGATTAATCCACACACCACGTGCACCATTCAATAATGTGCCCGCAAGCGCAACATAAGGAATTTTAGGAAAATGCGCGTATTTTTTGGGCGTTTTTCCACTTTTGCCATAATGCTTGAATAAATGATAAATGATCTGCTGTGATTCATAGAGCTGATCACCTGTATTTTCATCAATTAAAAATGGAAACTGAGTTTTACCACCCAGTTGTTTCACCAAAGGTCGATATTTTGTGCCGCCTTTGGGGCATGGATAAACCTCATAATCCAAATTTAACAAGGTCATGACTTCGCGTACACGACGGCAAAATGGTGAACCTTCAAACTCATATAACTTTAAGGCTTTTTCGGGTTGCTTGGGAAATGCTGTCCCATTCACTCCACGTCCACCTTCGGTAAGCATAGATGCCACTGCCTGAATGACTTTAATTTGATGATGCACCATTTTGTTTTCCTTGTGATGTGCTCAGCAATTTGATGACTGCGCCATCAAACCGCTTATAAATCGACCAACTTTTCTTTTGCCACAATAATACCGTTGTTATCAGCATAGACATAATCGCCCGAATTAAAAGTGACTTGTCCGAAATGCAAACTCACATCCACTTCACCCACGCCTTTGCGGTTACTTTTTTGTGGAATTGAAGCCAAAGCATGTACGCCTAAATCAAGTGCTGCAATTGCATCGACATCACGTACACAGCCGTAAATGATCACGCCATTCCAGTGATTTTTCACTGCGGATTCAGCAATCAAGTCACCCATTAAGGCACAGCGCATAGATGCCCCACCATCTACCACCAAAACTTTGCCTGTGCCATCGGTTGCCAATAACTCTTTTACACGTGAGTTATCTTCAAAGCATTTTACAGTCACAATTTGACCACCAAAAGTTTTACGTGCACCGTAACTTTTGAAAAATTTACCATCCAAAGATGGAATCACCACTTGAAGGTCATGTTCTGGATGGTCATCTAATAAGTCACAAGTTACGAATGGTACTGTAGACACGTTGTTCCCCTTTTACTTGGTTTTTTGTATTTGTAAATTATCATAAATTTGAAATTTATGAATTTGCGATTGCGCTGCCTCGACCATAGTATGAGCCACTTGCGTAGCACTTACTGGCTTATATGTAAAATGATCGGGAATAAATCGTGATATTTTAAGATACAGCTTTTGTCCTAAATCTTCTAAACGCCGTTGTTCGTTGCGCTCACCCAATAATAAAGATGGACGCAAAATTGATACTTTGTCTAAATCCAAACTTTCAATATATTGTTCTAGCTCACCTTTGACACGATTATAAAATACGGCTGATTTGGCTTCTGCTCCCAAAGCACTGACCAATATGTAATGCGTACCCTTCGCCTGCAATAATTCGGCAAAATGTGCATTGATGGTATAGTCCACAGCATAAAACCCCTGCTTTGAGCCTGCCTTTTTTAAGGTTGTGCCTAAACAACTGAATGCATGACTATAACCGCTCACATCTTCATCATTGAGCAATAAAAAGTCTTCAAGGAGTAACGTCTGGACTTTTTCTAAGCGATTTAATTCCGAGCAAGGTCTACGCAAAACAACGGTGATATTTTTACATTCAGGCAGCTGATTAAGCTGTTTGACCAATTGCTGCCCAACTAAACCATTCGCACCAATTACAATTGCATTTTGAATAGAATTTGTCATTTTTTAAACAATCTCTGAGGCTTAAAGCTAATCTACCTGTTTCTTTCTGATTTTTCTGCAGCTAAAATGTTGTCAAAGCATGTCAAGACTTGACTTAACTGTCTAGTTTCATCAAAATATGGCACTTGTTTACGGGCTGGTGATAATTCTTCTGATGTTGGTTTTCGGAAGTAATTGCAGCCCGCCCAGACCAATCTATTTCAAGGAGTGCACGAGTGGCAAACTCTGCTCAAGCTAGAAAACGTGCTCGTCAAAACGTTAAAGCACGTAAACACAACGCAAGCTTACGTTCTATGGTTCGTACTTATTTAAAACGCACAATCGCTGCTATTGCTGCAGGTGATTATGCGGTTGCTACTGAAGCTTACAAAAAAGCTGTTCCAGTAATTGACCGTATGGCTGATAAAGGCATCATCCATAAGAACAAAGCAGCTCGTCATAAGAGCCGTTTAAACGCTCAAGTTAAAGCTTTAGCTTCTAACTAAGTGTTAAACAAAAGAAGCCCGTTAAGGGCTTTTTTTGTGCCTGCTGTTTCGATAATTTATCAAATTAAGCAATCTTTAGTTTCTGCACGCCAATTACATCACTTCAAATACACCTGCCACCATAAAATAAAAAACACCTCCTGAACTGGTCAAAAGGTGTTTTAAATTAATGAAGATGAATAATTCAGACGAAGAATTATTTCAGCATCAGTCGTAAATTTTGTGGACTTAAATAAGCCAGTTGCAAACTGTTATTAGCCTTTAATTGCGTCCATTGCTGATTCGCACCACCTGTGCAACCATAACGAATTAAACGCGCGCGGTTTTCTTTTAGGTAGCCATGCTCTAAATCAAAACACTGACTCCCCTGACGAATCGTTCCCGAAGCTGTGTGCATTTCCCAGACCTGACTGTCTTTAGATGTACTGCAGCTTGCAAGTGAGACCACATTGCCGTTGTTGGTTAAGCACTGATCCATTTCTGCTTTGCTGTGAATACGCCCCAAACCATCATAAATCCACTGCTCAGTTGCATCGCCTGTACAGCCACTTGCTCCACTAATGTAAGCATTTTTCTGACCACTCGCCAAAGTTTCAACTTTCAAACAGTTATTTCTGTTTTTCATTAGTGTTGCTTCAGCCACAATATTTTCATTGCCTAAACCCAATCGCTCCACAAAATTGTGCAATGCTGTTTCCGCTTCAGGCTTAGTCTTTTCTAAATCGGCACGATAAACATTCATCCAGCGGTTTAAACGATAAATCGTATTTTGCTGTTGTTCATAACGCTGTAATTGTTGCTGTGCAGTTGCACTTAGCTCTTGACGATAATCTGCATAAGAATCATACAATAGTTGTGCAGCAGGTTTTAAAGCCACCACAGCTTGACTGGCTTGCGCTTCCAACTGCTTCTGAAAAGCAGGCATTTCAACTTTTCTTAAAGCTTCATAGCCATGTGTACGACCAATTTTTACCGCAGGTTGAATACTATCGCTATATTGCGGAATATTCAGTGTCGATAATAACTTCTCGGCATGATTGGCTTTTTTACAGTATAAATTCACCTGTTTTGGCTGCTCAGCAAGTGCTAAATTGACATGCAATTTATTGGCATTGCTGGTCATACGGTTAGGTGCCAATGCCACGTTCTGATTACGATTGGCATATTGAACATCTAACCAACATGCGGCATTTTCAGCAGCACGATTTGCCGCAGGTAAATTATAAACATTACCCCAGTTACTGCGTGCAGCAGGATACAACACACCTTGCTGAGTTTCAGGATCATATCCGCCAATAATAGTAATTACAGGCACACCAAATAAGCGCGGTTTTAAATAATATCCATCGGCACTGTTGTACCAAACCTGATTGGAGCTTGGTACTTTTGGATAAACCACTTCCATTTGGCGTGTGTCTTTATTCCAAATTTTATAACCACTTGGTGAGCTTTCATCCCAAACATGTCGCGCCCCAAAGTGGGGTTGAATCCGAATATGGGTACTGTAACCCGTGTAATGGGTATAACGCGAAATGCTACTGTTGGTTGCACCACCTGACATCGCATCCCAACCATAAGCATATTGTTTCAGGAAGTTAGGCACACCATTTTTGCCATCACCCAAGTTTCGAGTATGCCACGCCAAGTTGCCACGCATTTTATTACGATACGCAATATAGCCCCAACCGCTGTCTGCATGGTGTGCAGCCCAGAACATATTTTCACCTTGTGAACCCGGATAATGCCCAAGACCATAATGATGCCCAATTTCATGGCTAAACTCGTTGCCCACAGAATCATACAGGGTCAACATACCATTACCGCCACTTAAACCATGCGTTTGATCACCATTTGTATATTTACCTCGTGCATGATGGGCAATTACAGTTTGTGTAAGTTGTGGCTGTTGCTGACTTTGCATAGAGGCACTGGTCACACCCCAGTTGGCTAAGTTAATTCCCACACTAAAGGTCGATTTTGCAGTATTTTCCCGCATGTCCCCCGAATAGACACCACCTTCACCCGCACTTTGGGTATCGTAAATCGTGCCGTTGGCGACCATCACTCGATCTAGCTGAATGTCATCATATTTTGCCACGGTCATTTGCGCCGCAGGAATGGTTTGGAAATAATCGGTACCCGCTTTTTCAGGCTCTAATAACATATAATGCCCGCCAGACTTCGGCGGCGCAGTCAATAAACCAATACGAATATTGTTGAGTACCAATTCACCCGGTGCTGCAAAATCAATTTTTTCTGCGTCAAGTGCACCACTACGGTTTTTAGAATCAACCAAACGCAGCTTTAAACTGGGACGTACTTCATCCCAATTTAATTTAGCCGACCACGCACGCTTACTATACAGTACCTCGGCACGACCATCTTGATTGCTCTGGTCTGAAGCAGGAATCTGGGTTGGATCAAGTAAAGCAACACGACGTAACAAGCGCTCATTTTGATACACTTCAAGCTGTAAAGTGTCGATATTGTCCATGCCTTGATTTGGCGTAACCAATAATAATGCTTCTTTTTCTGCGGTTAGACGTGGCATTTTTTTCACCTCGTTACCATTCGGGTCAACCACATGCCCTTGAGCAAATTGAATCATTGCCTGAAAATCACCATCTAAATCATTACGCACTTCACGTGATTCAGAATTAGCGTTGTAATCATAAAACCCGAGTACCGATTGATTGATGACATCTTGTTTAGGTTCAGGATAAGGATTAGCCACATTGCCCACAGGTGGTTGCTGAGGATTTTCCGGTGGTATTGGATTTTCTTGATTTGAATTCCCAGCGGTATCTCCCTCGCCACCACCGCCACCACCACATGCGGCAAGCATGGATGATAATATACATACACTTAATAGACTAAGCGAAAACCGAGTCACACTTTTCATTATTTATTCCACCCCAATGTCAATTTATGACAAAAAAATATAAAAATAAACACATATTTTTCAATGGTTTGTATTTTCATATTAAATAGATGAATAAAATTATGCAATTCTCAAGTTTCATATCACTTTATATTTTCAACACAGTTTTATTAATTTTTCTTTATAAAAATCAGCGAATCCTTAAAACAGCACACAGATTGTTAGACAATATTTGATCGAGTTTGCACTCACGACTGCATAAATTGAAGGAAAAAAAGAGAATAAAATTTAAATTATTTTTCGCAGATTCAAATCCCAAGTGCAACACATTTGTAGTCAGTTGAAAAAGTTAGGTGTATTCATAGAATCATTAGACTTTTTCAACTCGCAATTGGAAAGCACACAATGAAGAAATACACCCAACTCTCTCAAGATGAAAGATACGAAATTTATGCTACTTTGAAAAGTAAAAGTTCAATCGCCTCCCTTGCTCGGGAGTTAGGACGTTCACGATCAACCATCTACCGTGAATTAAAAAGAAATACTGGGCAACGTGGATATAGAGCTCAACAGGCAGCTAAATTTGCAAGTCAAAGACGGTATCGTCCTTCATCATCAATGACAGCATTTACCTTCGCTTATATTGATTATTTGATTGGTTTGGACTGGTCACCAGAACAAATTTCAGGTGCTTTAACACAACGCGGTTGGCTGGATGTACCTTCACATGAGTGGATTTACCAGTACATTTATCAAGATAAATCAAAAGGCGGTAAACTTCATCTACACTTAAGGCATCAGAAGAAATATCGAAAACGCGGTTACAAAAACACGGATCGTAGGGGTCAAATCATTGATAAAACAAGTATTCACTGCCGAGACCAGGTCATTGATCAACGACAACGTTTAGGAGATTTCGAAGGT